>JBCCGX010000001.1:0-42557 GCA_039029035.1 Acidobacteriota bacterium
TCCACCGTGAACTTGGTAGGCTTCCAGTGTCCCGTTGAGACTGATCGAATTCGGATGGAGTTGCGCATGAGTGCCTACGATGACGTCTACCGGCAATCGCTGAACGATCCCGAGACCTTCTGGGCCAAAGCGGCGACGGGCATCGATTGGCAGCGCCCCTTCGATCAGGTGCTTGATGACAGCCGACGACCCATCTACCGCTGGTTTGCCGGTGGTCGCCTGAACACCTGCTACAACGCGCTCGATCGGCATATCGAGTCCGGCCGCGGCGAGCAGGCGGCTCTGATCTACGACAGCCCGGTGACGCAGACGGTGCGCCGCTTGACCTACCGTCAGCTGCGCGACGAGGTGGCGCTATTCGCCGGGGTGCTGGCGGCACGCGGCGTCGACCGGGGCGACCGAGTGCTGATCTACATGCCGATGGTGCCGGAGGCGGTGGTCGCCATGCTGGCTTGTGCCCGGCTCGGCGCGGTGCACTCAGTGGTCTTCGGCGGCTTTGCCGCCAACGAGCTGGCGGTGCGGATCGACGACGCCCGGCCCAAGGTCGTGGTGTCGGCCTCCTGCGGCGTCGAGGGCCAGCGAGTGATTGCCTACAAGCCGCTGCTCGATCGTGCGATCGAGCTGGCGAGCCATGCGCCCCGTGCTTGCTTGATCCTGCAGCGGTCGATGGCGATGGCCGAGCTGATCCCCGGGCGCGATGAGGATTGGCGCGAGGCGATGGCGACCGCCCGACCGCACGATCCGGTGATCGTCGAGGCGACCGATCCCCTTTACATCCTCTACACCTCGGGCACGACCGGCAAGCCGAAAGGCGTGGTACGCGATAACGGCGGGCATGCGGTGGCGTTGCACTGGTCGATGCGCCACATCTACGGGGTCGAGCCCGGTGAGGTCTATTGGGCGGCGAGCGATATCGGTTGGGTCGTGGGGCATTCCTACATCGTCTACGCGCCTCTGCTGCACGGGAATATCACCGTGCTCTATGAGGGTAAGCCGGTGGGTACGCCGGACGCTGGGGCTTTCTGGCGCGTCGTCGCCGAGCACGGCGTGCGGGTCCTCTTTACGGCACCGACGGCTTTCCGGGTGATCAAGAAGGAAGACCCGCGGGGCGAGAAGATGGCGGCCCACGATCTCAGCCACCTCCGTGCCCTCTTCCTGGCAGGGGAGCGGTGCGATCCCGAGACCCTGCAGTGGGCGAGGGCACGTCTCGGGGTTCCGGTGATCGATCATTGGTGGCAGACTGAGACCGGCTGGCCGATCTGCGCCAACTGCCTGGGGATCAGGGAAGAGCCGGTCAAACCGGGCTCGGCGTCACGAGCGGTGCCGGGCTGGGACCTGGGCAGTCTCGACGCCGAAGGCCGCGAGGCGGCGCCGGCCGACACCGGCACCCTGGCAGTGCGGTTGCCCATGCCGCCCGGCTCTTTTCCGACGCTTTGGCAGGCCGAAGCGCAGTATGTCGACTCCTACCTGCGGCAGTTTCCCGGCTACTACAGCACCGGTGACGCGGGCTTCATCGACGACGACGGCTATGTCTTCGTCATGTCGCGCACTGACGACCTGATCAACGTCGCCGGTCATCGCCTGTCGACCGGCGCCATGGAAGAAGTCTTGGCCGCCCATCCCGATGTGGCAGAGTGTGCCGTCACCGGCGTTGCCGATGCGATCAAAGGGCAGACACCCCTCGGCTTCCTGGTGCTCAAAGACGGCGTCGAGCGCGATCCGTCCGAGATCGTCGGCGAGGTCATTCAGCAGGTGCGGCAGAAGATCGGCCCGGTCGCCGCCTTCAAACGGGCCGTCGTCGTCGAGCAGTTGCCCAAGACTCGCTCGGGCAAGATCTTGCGCGGCACCCTGCGCCGGATCGCCGACGGTGAGGACTATCCGATGCCGGCAACGATCGAGGATCCGGACGTCCTCGGTGAGATCGAGGTTGTCTTGCAGGGCTAGCAGTCTTGCAGGGCTAGCAGTCTTGCAGGGCTGGCAGTCGAACCGCAGCGCGACCTCGTCCGAGGTCGGGGTCGGGGTCGGGGTCGGCCTGGCAGTTTGAGCAAGAGGCCGGCTTCACCTTGCTCGAGAACCCTTGCAGCCTTCAGGTGAACGGTCCCGCGCGCGAGTCTCGCTGGTCGGGCAGACTCCGCCTGGTCAAGGTTGCCAGGCGGACGTGTCGCCGCTTTCGAAGCCGTCGGCGAACAAAGTGCAATTGGCCAGGGTCGAAGGGCTCGGGTCGGCCGGATCACTGCAGGCATCGATCTCGTCGCGATCGAAGATGCCATCCTCGTCGCGATCGACGCCAAGGCGTGTCTCGCTGCCGGCGGGTACCAGGGTCAGGGTGACTTCTTCACCGGCGGCGACACTTTGCCGCAAGGCCTCCAGGGTTGTGGTCTCGGTCGCCCGGTCGGATTGCAGAAGGTCGGCGCCGAGGTAGGCGAAGCCGCGTTGCTGGCCGGCTACGATGCCCTTGACCGTCAGGCCGACTCGCCCCGAATCGGCCAGTGCTCGGAGCTCGGCGAACTCGGCGAGAGTCGCAGGCGAGTTGCGGTTGGCCGCCGTCACGGTCCATTGCGCGCCGACCGCGGCGTGGGTGTCGAGACTGGTCGGACCGGGCGGCTCGAAGAAGTCGAACGGGGAAAAGGCAGTCGAGCCAGGCGGCAGATCCGAGCCAGCGAAGGCCAGCATGAAGGCGACGATGTCGGAGACTTCCTGATCGTTGGCCAGGAAGAAGGTCGGGTGCATGTGGAAACGAGTCAGCGTGTCGGTCACCCCGTCGTGCTCGTAACCAAATCCCTGGTGCGACTCCGCGAGGGTCGTATCGAAGCCGGTTTTCTCGTGCAGGTTTCGAAGCTGTGGGACCTTAATCGTGCTTTCGACGGTGCCGTCCATGATGAACAGGGCCAGGTGATTTTCGCCATCGGCACCCGGTGGAATGGGCTCGAACTGCGAGGTCTGAAGATTCAGCGTGTGGTCCGAGCCGGCACCGGTGGGGAGGGTGTGGCAGGACGAGCAGGCGAGGCCGAACAAGGCGGTGCTGTTGGGTGGACGAAAGAGCTCCAACCCTCGTCGAGGGTTGCCGTTGGGCATCGGGGCACCGACCGGTAGACCGCCTTGGTCGGCGTATCGGCCATCCGAGAACTGGCCGGGCAGCGGCAGGTCGGTCGGTAGCGCGTTGTCGCGCTGGCGGTAGGGATTGGGTGGCAGGTGGATCGACGCCAGGAAATCCTCGAACTGCTGCATCTCCGCGGCGGTGAGCTGGCGATCGTCCCCTTGCAGGCCGGTGAAAGCGCCGTTGAACTCCTCTAGGCCGTCACGGTCGCCGCGCCAATGATGCGGCTCCTTGCCGACGATGTCCTGCAGGGTTTGGGTCACCATCGGCCCCTTCATCGGATGGAAGTCGAGGAAATCGGTGTTAAGCCCCGGCACGTTCATCGCAAGGTTGTGCTGGCCCGGCTCACCGTTGATCGGTTTGATCTCGCCTCCCGGATCCCCGAGGTCCCAGGCCAGCCGATCCATCCGGGCATCGATGTGGCAAGAGGCGCAGCTGACGTGGCCGAGGCCCGAGGTGAGGTGGGTATCGTAGAGGAAGCGGCGGCCCTGGCGAACTTCTGGCCTAGTGGGGTCATGGAACGGCAAGCGCTCGATCTCTTTGCGCGTGGCGAGATCGATCACCGACAGGCTGGCGGAGAACTTGTTGAGCACGTAGAGACGCCCACGAGGCTCGTCGAGAGCCAGGCCGGTCGGGCCTTCGCCGACTTCGATCCGTGCTGTGGCCCCCTGGGCTCCCGGTCGGCGCTGCCCCGCAGGGTCGATGACGACGACATTGTTCGAGCCCATGCCTGCGATGTAGCCGGTCGTCCCAGTGCTGTTCCACAGGATAGCGCGCGGGTCACCGAGCGACCGATCGCGTAACACCTGGCTGGCGCTGGCCGGATCGGCCTGGGCCTCGACCTGGGCGTCCGAATAGTCCAAATGATCGCCGTTTAGATCGGCGATCTCAGACGAGCCGGTCAAGAGATCGGTGCTCGCCAGCCGAACGCGGAGAAAGCGTGCCTTGAGATTGGGCTCGAACCGCACCTCGTTGGTCGCTTCGGTGCCGGCTAGGGTCACCGCGCCGCTCACCGGATTGACGGCGATCGCCATGGCGGCGTTCATCAAGCCGTCGATCCAATCGACGGCGAGGGTCGAGGTGTCGATCACCGCGATGTCATGGTCGAGCAGATTCCAGCCTTCCGGCCGCAGGCCGATCGGTGCCAGCGAGCCGCTGACGAACTCGGTCCAATCCGAGCCGTTGTCGTCGAGCCACTGCTCTGCCTGGCGGCGGACGATGAGCGAAACCTGAGGCGCCGGATTCTGTCCTTCCGGCAGGTATTCGGGGTCGATTGGCGGCTCGAAGGTGCTGCCGGCGTTGGGTGGCGGATTGCGCCCGCCATAAGGGCCGGCCGGATGATTGAGTGGCGTGACATCGTTGCCATCGATGACCAGCCGGCCCCTGAGAGCCGTCGTGCCATTACCGGACTGGAAGATCGCCACGAGGACTTTCTGACCGTCGGCGCTGACCGCCAGGGCACGCGGATCTTCGGCCTGTAGCGGGATGAGAATTGGAACGGCTTCGAGTGACTCGGGATCGAAGACCATCACCGTATTGGCTTGTGCGCACGACACGAAGGCCCGTTGCGGGTTACCCGCAAATACGACGTCCGCCGGCTCGTCGAGGGTCTGGACGGTCGTCCTGACGTTCCGAGTTTCGAGATCGACGATGCTGATCGTGTCCGAGATGTGGTTGACGACCCAAGCCTCGTCGTTGCTCCGAGCGCGGACCGAGACCGGATCCATGCCGACGGGGATCGACGCTGCCAGCCGTGCCGATGGGGTGCTCAGATCGAAGATCTCGAGCCTGCCGTCGGCGGTGTTCACCGCCAGCAGCCTCTCGCCGTCCGGCGTCATCGTGAGGGGGTGGACATGGGGCGTCTCCCAGTTGATCCACGATTGGCCTGCCATTTGGCAGGGAAAAGCGAGCACAGCGAAGACGAAGAATCGAAGGATGGAGCCGGAACGCGCTGTCGATCGGTACATAGACGGTCCTTAGGGGGTCATTTCAGGCAGCGGAGAAGATTCGAGTCGCAGCGCGAGTTCGAGTGCTACCATATGAGACAAGTTTGTTTCAGTTGATCTGGCTTTGTCAACTTTGTGTCTCAATGAGGCTAAACTCGTCCCATGAAAGAGATCCGCCCTAGTTCCCGTGAAGCTCTGCTCGCTGCCGCCACCCGCATCCTGGCGGCCAACCCAGGGGCCTCGCTGGGCGATGTGGCGGCGAGAGCCGGTGTCGGTCGGGCGACGCTCTATCGGCAATTCCGATCGCGTGACGAGCTGATCCGTGAGCTGACCTTGCAAGCGATTCGAGCGACGGACGAGGCGGTGGCACCGATTCAGCACCGCGCGGTCAGTGCGACGGAGATGTTGCACGAGGTGATCGAGGCAGTGGTGCCCCTGGGCGACCGCTACTACTTCCTTTCTCGCGAGTTCGAGGTGATGAAGGATCCGACGATCGCCCGCGAGCTCGAGCGTCAGCTGCGGGAGCTGAGCGAGCTCATCGAAGCGGTCAAGACGGAGCGTCACCTGGCACCGGAAGTGCCGACAGCCTGGATCGTCGCGACGCTCGATGCGCTGATCTATGCTGCCTGGTCGGCTCAGGACAATGGGCTCATCGCTTCGCACGATGCTGCGGCGCTGGTCCTGAGAACGCTTTTCGAAGGGCTTGGCAGTAGGGACACCACGGTCAAGAAGAAGCGCGCCGCCTTTCGCCGCTGATCGACAGATGCGGCGAATTGATATACCATTCCCTCTTGACAGTCAGTCCTGCAGCCGAGTTTGATTTGCGCGAATTGGGCTGGTTACGGACCTTCCCGACCAACTCGAGGAAGATTCGACGCTGACGAGAGCCAAACGGATCTCGTGTGACGATGCCATGTCGATCGGGTCTGGCTGCTGTGGGAGGGTGGAGGTTCGATGATCGGAGCTTCGGTCAGACTCGAGTCCGCAGGCGGCTCTGGGGGTCTTGAGCCGGGTGACGAGAACAAGAGCCGGCGAGAGCTGTTGGAGGAGCTCCTTCAGGCGCGACGCAAGATCGTCGAGCTCGAAGTGCAGGCAGATTGTGGTGGCGCCGAGACCGCGCTCCAGGCCAAAGACGCCGAGCTGCAGGCAATGCTCGACGCTTTGCCTGATCTGGTGATGCGGCTGGACCGGACCGGCCGCTTTCTCGACGTCAAGAGCCCGACGCACGAGATCCTGTCGCGTCCGGTCGAGCAAATCGTCGGCCGCAACATCTGTGACACCGGCCTACCGTTCGAAGTGGTCGCCATTCACCGGACGAGCATGGCGGAGGCACTGCGCACGCGCCAGGTTCAAACCTTCGAGTACGTTCTCGCAGTGTCGAAGGGCGTGCGTGATTTCGAAGGCCGAGCCGTGGCTTGCGGCCCCGACGAGGTGCTGTTGATTGTTCGCGACATCACCGAAGCCAAGCAGGCACGAGCCGAGCACCGAGCCCTCGAAAGCGAGCTACACCAGGCACGTAAAATGGAGTCCATGGGTCGCCTGGCAGGCGGCGTGGCCCACAACCTGAACAACTTACTGGCGCCGATCTTCGGCTATGCCGAGATGTTGCTGGTGGATCCACCTTCGCTCGAACGCTCCCAGGACTACCTGCAAACGATCCTGCAGGCCGCCGATGGTGCACGTGATCTGACCCGCCAACTGCTCGCTATCAGTCACAAGCAGGTACCCGAGATCCGCCGGATCGACCTGCGCCAGGTGGTCGCCGGCTTCGGCAAGATTCTGCGTCAGGCGATCCGTGAAGACATCGCCCTCGAGATTTGCCAGGGGGACCACCCGGTCATCGTCGAGGTGGATGTTTCGCAGGTCGAGCAGATTCTGCTCAACCTGGCGATCAACGCCCAGGACGCTATGCCGAACAGCGGCCGTCTGAGGATCGAGACTCGCCAGATCGAGGTGCCTGGCGAGCGGCCCGGCGAGAGCGCCAGCCGCTTCGGCGTCCTGCAAGTGAGCGATACCGGAACCGGCATCGACGAGGCCATTCGCGAGCAGATCTTCGAGCCCTTCTTCACCACCAAGGAGCCGGGTAAGGGCACCGGTCTGGGGTTGGCGACAGTCCAGGCCATCGTTCGGCAACACGGCGGCGATTTGCGGCTCCACACGGCGCCGGGGGAGGGCTCGAGTTTCGAGATTCTCTTGCCCTACGGCAAGGGACTGGCCGAGAGCCTGCCCGCCTCTCTGCAGCCGAGCTCGCAGCCGATGCGAGGCGGTGACGAGACGGTTCTGGTGGCGGAGGACAACGAGATGGTCAACCGTCTGGTCTGCCGCATCCTGGGACGCTATGGCTACACCGTGCTCACAGCCCAGAGTGGCGACGAATGCCTGCGCCTGGCCCAGAGCCATGAGGGACCGCTCCACCTGCTGCTCACCGACGTGGTCATGCCGCAGCTCAACGGTCGCGAGCTGCACGAGCAGTTGCAGTCATGGGTGCCGGACCTGCGGGTTCTCTATATGTCCGGCTATGCCGATGAGGTGATCCAGGATCACGGCGTCCTGCGGGGCGTCGCCCCGCTCATCCAGAAGCCGTTTTCGATCCCGGGGCTGCTACAGAAAGTGCGCGAGGCGCTCGTTCACTAAGGTGGCTCAAGCGCCGCCGGTAAGGCCCAGCTCCAGATCGGCCACCAGGTCGGCTGGCTCTTCGAGGCCGATCGACATGCGGATCAGACCGTCGGAGATATCCGCCCGCTGGCGCTCTTCCGAGGTCAGCGGTGCGTGGGTGGTGGATGCCGGGTGGACCGCCAGGGTCTCGACACCGCCCAGGCTGACCGCATGGGTGATGAGGCGAACAGACTCGAGCAGCCGGCGTCCGGCGTCGAAGCCGCCTCGCACCTCGAAGGACAGCATGCCGCCAAAGCCGTGCATCTGGCGCCGGGCGATCTCGTGCCCGGGGTGGTCCGGCAAGCCGGGGTAGTAGACGCGCGCCACCTGTGGGTGAGCCGCCAGAAACTCGGCCACCGTCTGCGCCGTGGCGTTTTGGCGGTCGACCCGTAGGCCGAGGGTCTTCATGCCGCGTTGCAGGAGCCAGGCATCGTGTGGGCTCGGGCAGCCGCCAAAGATCTTCAGGTAGGGCCACACACGGTCGACCCACTCCTGCCGGCCGACGGCAGCGCCGGCGATGAGGTCGGAGTGGCCGCCGAGGTATTTGGTCGCCGAGTGGATCACCGCGTCGATCCCGAGCTCGATCGGCCGGGTGTTCCACGGTGAGGCCCAAGTGTTGTCGGCCAGGGTGAAGATACCGCGCTCCCGGGCCAGTCGAGCGACGGCCTCGAGGTCGGTGATCGCCAGAGTCGGGTTGGCCGGTGTCTCGACATAGATCAGCTTCGTTTCCGGTCTCAGGGCGCGCTCGAAAGCGCCGTCCTCGGACGGGTCGACGAACGTGGTCTCGACGCCAAGGGGCGGCAGAACGCGCTCGAAAAGCTCGGTCATGCCGGCATAGAGGCAGTTGGCGGCGACCACATGGTCGCCGCTCGCCACCATCGGCATCACCGCGGTGGCTCCGGCCGCCATGCCGGACGAGAAGGCGAGGGCGGCTTCGCCACCTTCGACGTCGGCCAGCGCCAGCTCGAGCGCTCGAGTCGTCGGATTGCCCCAGCGAGTGTAAAGATGGCTCGGCGCGGTGGCGGCGCAGAGCTCGGCACCCTGCTCGGCGCTATCGAATCGGAACGTCGAGCTCTGATAGATCGGCACGGTGATGGCCGCTGTCTCGTTGGCTTCGGAGCCGGCGTGGACCAGCCGCGTTGCGGCAGCCCAAGGGCCTGACTGAGGGTTGTCGCGATCGGTCATATCTCTTCCTTGCAGGTCGTCTCTTCCTTGCAGGTCCTTAGAGGGCGTCTCTATTGGATCCGTCGGCGCGGTTTTACTCCACGTAGCCGAGGCTGCGCAAGCGCTCCAGGTCTTCGGCGCTCATGTCCTCGGCCAGGTCGGCGTCCGAAGTGAGGCGCTCGGCCTCGGCGCGCTCTCGCCAGGCATTGAGCTGCACCAGCATCTGCTCGACCCGCTCCGGATGCTCAGTCGCGAGATTATGATGGTTGATCGGGTCGGCGCGATGGTCGTAGAGCTCGAGCTCGGGGTGCTTGTCGTCGCGGCGTGGATTATGGATCAGCTTCCAGCCGTCGAAGACCATGGCGTAGGCCTCGTGGGCGAAGCCGCGCTGGATGTCGCCTTCGGTGAACGCCTTCTCGGTGAACGCCGGTCGTGGGCGCCAGCCGGCCTGGCCGTCAGGAGCTGCGGCTGCGCCGGCCAGCCGCGGGACCAAGCTTTGTCCCTGCATACCCTCCGGCGGCTCGAGGCCGCTGAGCTCGAGTACGGTCGGCATCAAATCGAGGGTCTGGATGGTCTCTGAGATCACCGATCCGGCGGGCACATTGTGGCCCGAGAGGACGAACGGCACACGATTGAGGTCGCCGTAGACGCTGTGGCCGTGGAAATGGTGGTCGTGATCGAGGAACTCGGTGCCGTGATCGCTGATGAAGGCGATCAAGGTGCGCTCAGCGACACCAAGCTGGCTCAAGCGTTCGAGGACGCGGCCGATCTCGACATCCATGGCCCGGATCGAGCCGTCATAGGCGTCGTGCTCGAAGTCGACATAGCGCTCGGGGTCGAGCCCGGCGTCGAGCAACGCCTGGCGCTCGGGCATGCCGAAGCGCTTCATCAAGTTGTTGGTGGTGAAGGCGCGTGCCGCGTCTTGCTGGCGTTGGTATTCCTCGGCGTCGCCCGGCTCGCCCCACAAGGTGTCGTAGGGAGCGTAGGGCAGGTAGGGGCTGTGCGGATCGGCGACGTGCAGAAAGACGAAGAAAGGCGACTGGTGATGACGCTCGAGCCAAGGGAGCAAGCGATCGACGTAGGTGCGCGCTGTCTTGGCGTTGCGGTCGCGTGGCAGGGAGGCCGATTCGTGGAATTCCTCGTAGCCTTGGTGCAGGTTGGTGGCTCGGCCGGTAAAGGGGATCGACGACATGCCCAGGGTTCTGTAGCCGGCTTGACGGAAAGCTTCGGCCATGGTCACGGCCGAGGCTGGCAGGCGGTCGGTGAACTGGCGCACGCCGTGGGACAGGGGGTAGCGGGAGGTGAAGATCGACGGCACCGAGACCTTGGTCCAGGTGCCCTGGGTGATGCAGTCTTCGGCCCAGGCGCCGTCTTCGGCGAGGCGGGTGAGAATCGGTGCCGTCTCACGGTCGTAGCCCCAGAGGTTGAGGTGGTCGCTGCGCAGGGTGTCACCTACGATGATGATGACGCCATGCGGAGGCGTGAGGCCATGGCCGTCCGCGCTGCGACCGTGCGGGCCGTCGCCGTTCGCGCCACGACCGTGGACTGCCGGCGCCCCCCAAAAACCGAGGGCATCGGGGCGACCGCCATCGATGCTCAGGGCCAAATCCACCGCGCGACCCGCGAAATCACTCAGGTCGACGCTCACTGGCTCCCAGCGATGAGGTGAGGTGAGGGTGCGCTCGACGACGACCTGCTCGTCGCCACCGGCTCGCACTGCGACGCGGAAGGTCACCGGACCGGCCTCGACGCTGGCCAGCGCCAGGTCGAGCCGTGGTGCTTGCGGTAGGGTCATGGGGAAGCGCGCGACCTCGCCGTGGTGGGTGGTGAGAGCCTCGCGATAGACGTCCGACATGCCGTGCCAGCCGATGCCGGCCGGTGCCTGAGCCAGGTGTTCTTTGCGGTAGATCAGGCGCACCGACTCGATTTCGAAGTCGGCTTCGGCGGCGTCGGTCGGCCGCAGCAGCACGTGGCCAACGTTCGAGGCCGCCACGGCGGAGCCCGGGGTGACGGTCAGCGACTGCCACTCGCCGGGCTCGATTGCTGCCGTGGCAGTCCAGGGAAAGGTGTTGGCCATCCCGAGGATCTGCGGCCAAACGAGCTCTTCGTCATCCGAGAACCGCAGCGCGACATTGCCGCCAGCGGACACCTTCAGGCGTAACTCCACCGAGTGCAGCAGGTCGTCCGGATCGGCATGCGGCTGCGGCGCCACATGGATGAGGGGGAAGTCGGTCTGGCTCCGTCCCTGCAGGCGGCCGTCACGCAGAGCCAGGCCGGTCACTCCTGTGCCAGCTCGCCAGCCTTGCGTAGCCGCCGCCGGTTCGTCCGAGTCGGCTGGCGCGGCGGTGAAGTCCCACCGACCGGCTGCCGAGGAGGCCGCGGCAGCTCCTCCGGCGTCATCCGCTGGCGTCACCGTCGCTTCGGGGAAGAGATCCACCAGGCGGGTGATGGACGGACTGTCTACTGGCGGGCTGCACGCGATACAGAGTCCCAGGGCGAGACAGAGTCCCAGGGCGAGCACGATCGGCGATTTCGGGTGCATGGCGGCCTCCTGACCGGCTGAACCGGTCGGCGTTTGACGTCGAGAGGATGGCCTATACCGTACACTATGCTGCCGCGCCCCGAGCAGCCATCTGAAAGGACGAATCTGTTGGCGAACGAGCCCCCGAGCAGTAACTACCAGCGCATCTACGCCGCCGTCCGCCGCATCCCGGAAGGGCGCGTCGCAACCTACGGTCAGATCGCAGTCTTGGCGGGCCTACCCGGCCACGCCCGGCAGGTCGGCTACGCCCTCCACGCCCTCGACGATGACACCGTGCCCTGGCACCGGGTGATCAACGCCCAGGGCCGTGTCAGTCTGCGCTCCGAGCCTGGCTGGGAGGGCTTCCAGCGTCACCTCCTCGAGGCCGAGGGCGTGGCCTTCAACGCGCGAGGAGCGGTGGACTTGAAGCGCTTTCGTTGGGAGGAAGATCCGGCGGACTGACGTTGCGACGGCCTGCTAAACCAACTCCCGGATGTACTTCTCCTGCAGCAGGCGCCAGAAGACGACGAAGAAGGCGGTCAGAGGGATCGCCAGGATCATGCCGGTGATGCCGGAGAGGGCGGAGCCCCAGAAGAAGATGGCGATGATGATCGCCATCGGGTGGAGACCGGTCTGCTCGCCCATGATCCGCGGGGTCAGGACGTAACCTTCGATGGTCTGGACGATGGTGAAGACGAGCAGCACGGCGGCCAGAGTCGACCAGCCGCCGCCTTCCTGGAACAGGGCCAGGGGTAGGGCGACGCCCAGGCCGACGATGCTGCCGAGATAGGGGATGATGTTGAGGAAGCCGAGGAGTAGGCCGATGACGAGGCCGGAGCTCAAACCGACGACCTGAAAACCGATGCCGAAGAGCACTCCCTGCATGAAGGCGATGACGAACTGGCCGCGGAAGAAGGCGACGATGATCTCGACGAACTCGTTCACCAGGTAGGTGAGATCCTCACGGGTCTCTTGTTTCAGAAAGGGCAGCGCCGCCCGCGACCAGGTCTGGGCTCGGGCCTTGGGATCGATCAACAGCAAGAACGCGACGTAGACCGGCAGCACCGCCCAGCCGGCGAGGTTGCCCAGGGCGCCGAAGATGCCAGCGCCGGCGGACAGGGCCTTGATCCCGACCATTCGCAGGGCCGAGAGCAGGGCGCTCTCTTTACCTTCCATCGCCGACGCCAGCTTCTCCTCGACACCATACTGCTGGAATAGCTCCTGAATCCTCGGCCAGCGCTCCTTGGCGTTGGCCACGCCGGCTTTCCACCATTCCGGGACCTTGGCAATCAGCTCGGAAGTCTGCTCGACGATGATGTCGCCGAGGAACCAGCCGAAACCGCCAATGGGGATCAGAATCGCCAGGAAGACGGCGACCAGGGCCACGGGCTGGGGCAGCTTCAAGCGGCTATGAAACCACTCGTAGTACGGCTTGAGGATCAGGGCGATGATGCCGGCGACGGCGAGGGGTACGAAGACGTGGGAAAAGCGGCTGAAGAAGGCGCCGATGAGCCACAGGAGCGCTGCCGCCGCGCAGACGATGACGAAGACGGACAGCACCGTCACAGCGGTGGCGAGGGTGGCTTTCTGGCGATCGCTGAAGGTGATAGCGCGTTTTGGCGGGGCCTTGCCGCCGACGTCGTCGACGCTGGCGGATTCTCTTGACTCTTCGTTGGCGTCCATGGTGCTCCTCCTTGTCCTTCGACGATACGGCGTCCCGTAGGGGATATTCGCTCTTCCCGTGTCGTTGTCTCAAGCGGCCGAAGTGGTGGCGTCCGCGTCGGCGGATGTCTCCGGTTCCACATGCCGACGCCACGCCTCGAGGCCGCCGGCCAGCGGCCGCACCCTGGCGATGCCTTTTCGGCGTAGCAAGAGCGCCACCCGGGCGCTCGACGCTTCGTTCGGTCACGTACAGAAGAGCACGACCTCCGGCCCTTGCGGGATCTCGGCCGTGCGCTGCTCGGCTTGCTCGACCGGGACGTGCAGGGCGCCGGGAATGCTGACCGGCTCGGCTTCGAACTCCACCGAGTGCCTCAGATCGACCACCACGATGTCCTCGCCGGCGTCGAGCTTTTGGGCCAGCTCGGCAGGGGTGATGCGGGCGATGCGCAGCTGGCGCAAGAAGCGTTGGCGCTGTACGTATTTGATCAGGATGTAGGCTGCCAAGGCGCCGACCAACAAGAGGCCGAAGCCGGTGCCCCAGGCCGCCAACTGTTCGGCCAGCTCTTCCAACTGCTGACCGAAGGCGTAGCCCAGGCTGCCGAAGGTGACGATCCAGAGCAGTGCGCCGAGCGCGTCGAAGACCACGAAACGGGACAGGCGCATGCCGAAGATGCCGGCTAGCGGCGGCGCCACGGTGTTGAAGCCGGGCAGGAATTTCGCGATCAGCAGCGAGCGGGCGCCGTGGCGAGCGAAAAGGTCTTCGGTCCGGCGGACGCAGGAATCGGGCTCGAGGGAGATCCGACACAGAAGATTGAGGACTTTGATGCCACGTCGTCGGCCAATTTCGTACCACAAAAGGTCGGAGAGCACCGAGGCCGCCGTGGCGACCAGGAGCGCCAGACCGAGATGCAACTGCCCGGTGCGAGCGAGGGCCCCGCCTGCCAAGAGCACCGGCAGAGCCGGCAGCGGTAGACCGACCTGTTCGGCAAAGACGAAGCCGAAGAGCACCAGATACTTGTAGCGGATGATGAAGTCGAGGACTTCTTCCATGTCCCGATCCCGTGGGCGTCGGCTTACTCGCCGTCGCCGTCGGCTGCCGGCAGAGAGACGATCTGACGCTCGATGCCATGACAGCCAGCCTCATTGAGGTCGATTCGCCACAACCCTTCGTAGCCATGGATCAGCAGTTGGCCGTCATGGTCGTTGATGTCGAGACGTTCGAAGCACGATGGAGCGGCGCCGAGCTCGATCAGGATGTGGGGCACCGTGTCGCTGTGACCGACGACCAGAACGGCTGCGTCGTCTCGATGCCGCGACTTCAGATCAGCGAAGAAGTCAGCCAGCTGCGGCTGCTCGATGGTTCGATCGTCGGGGCTGATCGGTATGTCGGTGGCCTCGGCCAGCGGCATGCCGGTGGCCAGGGTTCGAGTCGTCGAGCTGGTGTAGATGGCCGCGATGCCCGCGTCTTCGAGACGCTCGGCCAGGGCGTCGGCGCGATCCGTTCCGGGGCGGCTCAGGGGCCAGAAGCGATTGAGTGCGCGATCAGCCGGCCAGAAGTCGACCTTGTCGGCGTGGCGCACGAGGTAGAGAGTTGGTAGTCCTTCGCCAGCCCCGGCGGTGAGGCAGGGCAATGCCAGGAGCAGCAGGAGCACGGATAGCCACCAGCCGTTTCGCATCGTTGGATCTCCGGTCAAGATTCGTTGAACGCCTGATTGTATCGCCACGAGCGGCCGAACGTTAGCGTCGATCCATGTTGCGCACCGCGTCAGTGTCTCGACTCAAGGTCTCCGCGGCAGCGGCGATCTCGACCCATCCCACCGTGTTTGGAGGCTGGTGCTTGCCGCAACAGGCTCCAAGCGGCGTGTTAACATTCGTCTCGACGTTTGGTCCGGGGAGTTGACGGGGTGGTCCGGTGTGGCCGGGGTGGCGAAGGAGCTTCGAGGAGCGCGCGTGGCGAGCCAAACGATGAACGATACCGGCTTGCCGATCGATCAGGCGGACGCCGAACGAGGCAAAGCCGAGCGTCTGCGACGCTTCCACACCGTACGCTCGCCGCGTTTGCGGGTGGTCGGATATCTCGTCTTCGTAGCCTTTGCCTGGGCCCACAATCTGATTCTGCAGCCCGCCTCGGAGCACGGGCCGTTGCAAGGGGTGACCGCGGGGGTCATCGCCTATGTCGCACTGAGCTGGATGCTGCTCGTCACCGCCTACGATCGGGTTCGTCGGGTCAACCTGGGCGATGTCTTCCTGATCGCCGATGGGCTGGTCGTCTTGGCAGTGATTTGGGCGACCGGCGGTGATCGCAGCTTGCTGTTCTTCTGTTTGATCTTGAGAGCGGCCGATCAGTCGGCTATCAGCTCTCGGCGCAGCGCGTTCTTTGGCGTCCTCTCGGTTGTGTTCTACCTCGGGCTCATGGTCGGGCTGGACCTGGTCCCGGGACGGAAGATCGCGTGGCCCATTGTGTGGGTCAAAGCGGGGTTCATCGCAGGCGTCAACTTCTATCTGTTCGGGGTCGCTGGAACGGCCGATCGGTATCGTCGGCGCACCTCCCAGGCGGTGCAGATGACGCGCTCCTTGGTCTTGGACCTGGAAGAGAAGTCGCGCCAGCTGGAGGACGAGAAAGTCAAGGCACAGGCCGCCAGCCGGGCCAAGAGCCAGTTCGTGGCCAATATGAGCCATGAGATCCGAACGCCGATGAACGCCATCATCGGCTTCAATCGTCTGCAACAGAAGTGTGACCTGCCGGATGACGCGGTGGAGCTGGCCAAACATATCGGCCTGTCGGGCGAGAGCCTGCTGCAATTGATCGACGACATCCTCGATCTCTCGAAGGTCGAAGCCGGCAAGTTGGATGTCGAAGATGTTCCCTTCTCTCTCGCCGTGGCGCTCGACCAGGTGCTCGGCATCGTCGGCCAGCGGGCGGCAGAGAAAGGCGTCCGGCTCGCTCTCGAGTGTGGCGACGACCTGCCGGCTGGGGTGCGCGGCGACCCCGCACGTCTGCTGCAGGTGCTACTCAATCTGATGGGCAATGCGGTCAAGTTTACCGACCGCGGCACGGTGACTCTGCGAGCCAGCACGGTCGACGGCTCCGAGGACGAGCTGAGCTTCGAGGTGCTCGATACCGGGATCGGGATCGAAGCGGCCTCCCTGGATCAGCTCTTCGATCCCTTCGTCCAAGTCGACTCTTCGCAGGCTCGCCGCGCTGGTGGAACCGGACTCGGGTTGGCGATCAGCCGCCGCCTGGTAGAGCTGATGTCGGGCTCGATCGAGGTCGACAGTGTTCCGGGGGTGGGTAGTAAGTTCACGGTGCGTCTACCCTTACCGGCGGCCGAGGTCACCAGCGAAGGACCGGAGTTGTCGGATCTGCCTTACGCTGAGTTAGCGGCGGACGTCAATATCCTGGTGGCGGATGACAATTCGATGAACCGCCTGGTCGTCGGCCTGCAGTTGAAGGCCCTCGGCGTGAGTGCCGACACCGTCGAAGACGGACGGCAGACCCTCGAAGCGCTGGCGAGAACGGACTACGATCTCTTGCTGCTCGACTGCCAGATGCCCGAGCTCGACGGCTACGAGACCGCGCGGCGCATCCGAGCCGGCGAGACCGCAGGCCGGATGCCGATCATCGCCATGACCGCCCATGCAATGAAGGGCGATCGGCAGCGCTGTCTCGAAGCCGGCATGGACGACTACATCGCCAAGCCGTTCAACGAGGACGAATTGGTCGACAAGTTGGCGCGTTGGCTGCCGGGCACTGCACACCCAGGGGCTAGGTATGCCGACCGAGTGGGCGCTGATGCCGCTCTTTCTGGCGCTGAAGCTTCGGGAGTTGCGCTCTCTGACGCTGGGGCTAACGGCCTTGCGGCCCCTGACGCTGTAGACCCCGACGCGGCTACGAATCCTGCCACTGCCGACCTCACCATCGGGAACAACGAGGCTGCGGATTCGGCAAACGGGGGGGATGGCGAGGCTGCTCCGGCGTCCGTCACCAGGCCGATACCGGACGGTCCGCTGGATCTGGCCAAGTTCGAGTATTTTCGTCGGCTCGGCAAGCAGACGGGCGACGGTAAAATGCTGACCCGGGTGGTCGATGGCTTCCAGGAGCGTGCGCCGGTGAAGCTACGAGAGCTGGAGACGGCCCTGGCCACCGGTGAGCTCGAGGCTGCCGCTGCGGCGGCCCACGCGATGAAGGGCTCGTCGGGAACCCTCGGTGCGAGCCGACTGGCGGCTCTGTGCAGTGAGGTCGAAGAGGCGCTGCTGGCCGACGATGTCGAGGGCGCCGAGAGCCTTTGCCGCCAGGTAGCCGAGGAGCTCGAGCGCACGAGTGCCGCCTTGGAGGGGCTGATGCAGGAGTGACCCCCCGGCCCGTGCCGGGGAGTCTGGGCTCAGGCCGAGCTCAGTCGAGGGTCAGGCGTTGCCAGCCGCCGTCTCCGACTTGGTTGTCCGGATTCTTCACCTTGACTCCGATCCAGTTCCAGTTTTGGGGATCGGGCTGGAAGGGATCTGTCGGCAGCGGCGGCTCGTTGATGTTGAAGGTCGGGTTGACCGGCGGACCCTGATCGAGCAGGGCGTTCTGTACTCCGGGAGCGTGCGGGCCGCCGAGCATCGTCATGTAGTACATCAGCGCATCGAGCTCCACCGCCGTCTCCCAGGTCCGGCTGCCGTCCGCCAGCACCTCGTCGGTGGGGTGGATCGGCAGCTCGATCTCGAGCAGGGTCGGCTGGTTCGGATCGTCGATCGGCAAAGTGGGATCGGGCGCCGGTCCTCCGATCTGATCCTGCCGATAGAGCAGGAGCTTGGCGCCTTGCAGAATGTTCTTGCCCGACACGCGGAAGCGCCGCGATGGGTCGTGCCGGATCTCTTCGAGGCCGAAGCCCTGTCCGATCAAGGCATGCTGGAAGAGGCGCACGACATGGGGAAAGAACCCACCATGGTCTTCTTCGTAGCCCAGGCTCGGGTTGGTGGGATCGGTGAGCTCGGCCCAGAAGCGGGTCATTTGGGGTACGTCGGCATAGGCCGTGTTGGGGCGCATCGGCTGCAGCATCAGGTAGTCCGGCGCCGCGGTGTTCGAGAGCTGCGACACCGCCGTGGTCGGCGAGGCGACACGGCGCTCGCTGCCCAGGGGTGTGCCGGTCAACACCAGCCGATCGTCGCTGGTGGTCAGCAAGTTGAGCAGCCCTTGAAAGGTGAACGGCGAGCCCCCGGGCTCCTCACGGTAGGTCGGTGCGACACCGGTGACGTCATACCAGAAGCCGCGATCGCCGCTGGCCGAGAAGAATTGCGCCGCCAGGCCGATATTGGCGACTTTCGCCTGGTCTTGCAGCACCTGGGCGGCCAGGTTCGCCAGGTTCAGGGAGGTCGGGTCGACCGGATCGTGCACCCGGTCGTCGGCGGTGTAGGGGATGCCGGCCAGCGGCGCGACGCCCCAATCCATCTCGTGGACGAATTGGTTCAACGCTTCGAGCTCGTCGCAAAGCTCGAACACCCCCGGGGTGACCGGCGTCTGGCACATGTCGGAGAAGAAGAACTGGTTGAAGGCGTTGATGCTCGCCAGGCGGTTGGCGTTCGGTAGCAGGATGTTCTGGTCGGAAAAGAAGCCGGTGTGGGCCATACCCTCGAGACCAGACAGCGGCGACAGCTGCGGGAAGTCGGAGCCGCTGCGGTCGAGCCGGGCCTCTTTCTGGAACAGGCCGCGCAACGCCGCCGTCTCGATCGGCTGGTTGGCCAGCGGAAGGCCAGCACGGTCGAACGGGGAGTCGCCTTCGATGAACTCGGTCAGCTTGTTGTTGCTGCCCTCGGGCAAGGCGTGGCAGTGGACGCAAGACCGGCTGTCGGAGTTGAGCATGTGGTAGATCTTCATCCCTAGCTGGGCCCCCGTGCCGCGGTTCGGATCCACCGCGTCGACGCTGTCGGGATCGCCAAAATCACCGCTGAATGCGCGGCCGAGCGGCTGCTTGGGGTTGGGTGGGTAGTGCACCGAGTTGATGTACTCCTCGTAGTCTTCCATCTGATCGTCGGTGAGCTCGTTGTTGCGGCCGAGGAGCGAGACGAAAGCCGGGTTGAAATCGATGAAGGTGGCGTTGTCGCCTCGCCAATGGTACGGAGCGTTGGTCGTCAGTTGCTGGGTGGTGGGGTCGAGCTCGAAGTTGAGCAAACCTTGCAGCGACTGAGTGACCATGAACTCCTTGTCATCGGGCCAGTTGAAGAGCACCGGATTGCCAATCATGTCGTCGAGGCCAGCAGGAAATGCCGGGCCGGCGGTAGCCGGTGTGCCGAGGTGCCAGGCAAGACCGTCGGTGCGCGCATCCGTATGGCAGCTGGCGCAAGAGTCGAAGCCGTTGCCCGATAGCTTGGCGTCGTAGAGGAAGCGCTGGCCGATCAAGATGTAATCTGGTCGGGGATCGTGGTTCAGCCGCACGTTGTCGAGCTCGGTCTCGGCCACCGGATCGATAATGGTCAGCGAGTTCTCCAACCGGTTGAGCACGTAGAGGCGCTGCATGGGTCCATCCATCAAGGCCAGGGCGCGGGGCCCTGCCTTGGCGACGTTCGGCGCACCGGCGAGGGAAACGTTGATCTTGCGCCGTGGCCAGGTGTTCGGGTTGGTGGCGAAATTGGGCTCCAAGACACCGACCCGATCCGAGCCAAAGGCGGTAAAGAAGACCTTGAGCGATCCACCGGGGGGCGTGAAGGCGACGATGCTGGTGAGCTGTGCCAGGGCGTCCTTCTTCTTCGCCGGCCCCACCAGCGGTAGAGGCTCGATAGGCCTGGCCGCTGCTTTGCTGGTCGGTGTGGTGAGCGGGTCGAGGGGCAAACCGTTGGGTGGTTCGAAGATCACTGCCTGGGACACCAGGTTGACGTCGCGACCCTTGACTTGCGGAGCGGGGCCGCAGACGTCCTTCACCATGTAGACGAAGCTCTCGACAAAGCCGGTCGGTGCGGTCGCCACCACCGGCTCGGTCAGCCGGGTCTCGTTCAAGGCCTCGCCGGAGACGACGAAGAGGTCACCATTCGATAGGGTCATGTTGAAGTTGGTGCTACCGAGCTGACCGAGGTCGGACACCGTGAGGGCGGTGAGGTCGACGATGTAGAGGGCATAGTCGAAGTAGGTTGGATCGGTGCCGACGCTGGCCGATTCGTTGCCGCCCTTCATGCCGAGGATCAACAGACAGTCGTTGTGTACGGCGATCGCCCGCGGCTCCTTCAAAGCGATTTGATCGGGCAGGGTGTCGCCGTCGAGGTCGCCTTTCTGTACTGCGGCGTCGATGAGGGCGAGGCCAGGCAGAGCGTCGAGGGTCAGGGCGTCGCGCCAGCCCCAGCCGTCGAGTGTCATGTGGGTGACGAAGAGGGTCTCCCGCGCTACACCGGCCGGATCTTTGTCGTAGAAGGCGATGTCGACCGGCTCGTCACCGACGTAGGTGGTCTGCAGCAGCTTGGCGGCGAGCGAGCTCGGGCCGGAGGGGCCAGAGAGCTCGATGATGCTGATCGAGTCGCCGAGGAAGTTGGCAACGTAGAGCCACGATCGGCCGGCGTGGAAGCGCACCGTGACCGGCTCCAGGCCGACCCGGATGCGCAGCAAGAAGCGGTTGGCGATCGGTAGGGATTCGTCGGTATCCCAGATCTCGATCGAGTTGTCCGGAGTGTTGCACACGGCGAGATAGGTATGACCGTCGACCTGCGCCAGCTCGAGCGGGTGTACCTGGGGGCTTTCGACATTCATGTAGGTCGTGCGCCCCTGGCCCATCGCCGGCACGCTGCAGAGCAGCGCAGCCGCGAGCATCATTCGGACGACTTTTCCCAGTCCCTCTTGCATGGAGCTCTCCTTTCCTGACGAGTTGGGCTGCCGGAGAGCTGCAGCATCCGTTGGCGTAACGTAATGAGATATTGCGCTAATTCGATGGGTTGCTGTAGACAACCCCGCGAAGCAGCGCGGTCGCTCGGCCGGCAACGTGTAACGGACGACTTAGTCAATAACGTCCGTTTTGTGCCGGAGAGGGGTCAAATTGTCTGGTCTGGAGCCGTCTCGCCGCGTTCGGCGCGTACCGTCACCGCGATGCCGCCGCGGGGATGAAAGCGGCCGACGAGCCGTAGCCACGTGGGGCGCAGCTGGCGGTAGAGGTCTTCGGCGATCTCGTCGACCAGGCTCTCGTTGAAGGCCGGCCGCTCGCGGTAGCGCCACAAGTAGAGCTTCAGCGATTTTGTCTCCACCAAGTGTCGGCCCGGCTCGTAGTCGATGTCGAGTGTGGCGAAGTCGGGGTGCCCGGTGACCGGGCAAAGCGAGGTGAACTCGCTGCATTCCAGGTGGACCGCAATCCGCCCGCCGGTCCACGGGATGAGGTCGACTTCGTCGACCGGTTGGTTCGAGGCTTTGCCGAGATGCTGGGGAGTGAAATCCTGTGGCTCTGAAGGCGGTTGGTCTGAAGACGATGGTTCTGAAGACATTGTGGCATTCTCGCACCTTGCAGGGCCGATCGATAGAGGCGGCCGAGAAGTCGGTTAGACTCGCAGCGATGCAAGCCAAAGAGCTACGTTTCCAGGCGACTCGCAGCTCAGGTGACGTGTCGGCTTTGCTGGTCCGGCCCGACGATGCGTGCTGTCTGCTGATCCTCGGTCACGGGGCCGGCGCCGGCATGCGACACGCCTTCATGGAGTCGATCTGTGAGCGCCTGGCCGAGCGCGGGATCGCTACCTTTCGCTACCAGTTCCCCTACATGGAGCAGGGCAGGAAGCGGCCCGACCACCGCAACATCTTACTCAAGACCATCCGCTCCACGGTGGCCGCAGCGACCGAAGCCGCCGCCGGCCTACCGCTTTTCGCTGGCGGCAAATCGATGGGGGGACGGATGACCTCCATGGCGGCGGCGAAAGAGGCGCTGCCCGGAGTCCAGGGGCTGGTCTTCTTCGGCTTCCCCCTGCATCCTGCCGGCAAGCCCGGCACGGAGCGCGGCGAGCACCTGGCAGAGGTCGACGTACCGATGCTCTTCCTCCAGGGCACCCGTGACAAGCTGGCCGGTCTCGATCTGTTGCGCCCGATCTGCCAAGGGCTTGGCGAGCGAGCGACCCTACACATCGTCGAAGGCGGTGATCACTCGTTCCACGTTCTGAAGCGGTCCGGCCGCACCCATGGCGAAGTGCTCGACGAGCTCGCCGATACGACGCAGGATTGGATCAGCCAACGAGTAGCGGCAAAACAACGGCGTAGGTAAGCATTGTCACCAGGGCGATGCCGATCAGGTTGAGCCACAAGCCGGCACGGCACATTTGCGGGAGGGAGACGTGACCGGAGCCGAAGACGATGGCGTTGGGCGGCGTGGCGACGGGCATCATGAAGGCGCAGCTGGCGGCGAGGGTGGCCGGTACGATGAGCAGAAAGGGGTGCAGCTCGAGGCCCAAAGCGACGCCGGTGAGAATCGGCAGCAGGGTGGCGGTGGTGGCGGTGTTCGAGGTTAGCTCGGTCAGGAAGATGACCAGCGCCACGACGGCCAGGACCAGGGCCAGTTGAGGCGCACCGCGTAGGGCCGTGACTTGGCTGCCGATGAGCTCGGCGACTCCGTTCGCCTTGACCGCCGACGCCAGACTCAGGCCGCCACCGAAGAGGATCAGGATACCCCACGGCAGACGACGGGCGGTCTGCCAATCGAGCACGCCGCGGCCGCCGCGCTCGGCGGGTAGCACGAAGAGGATGAGGCTGGCGATCATCACGATCCCGGCGTCCGACAGGCCGGCGAACGGACGCAGCGCCTCCGCACCGGCACCGAAGGTCAGATCGGCCCACAGCGGCCGGGTGATCCAAGCCAGAGCGGTGCAGCAGAAGACGAGGAAGGTCGTGCGCTCGGCGCGGTGGGTCTTGCCGAGCTGCTGTAATTGCGCGCCGATCAGCTCCTGACCGCCCTCGATGTCGCGGACCCGGATCGGGTAGATGCGGCGTGTCAGCAGCCACCAGACGATGGGCAGGAAGATCAGCGCTATAGGACCGCCGACCACGAGCCAGCCGGCAAAGCTCACCTCGGCGCGGTAGGGATCGGGCATCTGGTCCTGAATGAACTGGGCCAAGATCGCGTTCGGCGGTGTGCCGATGAGTGTCGCGATGCCGCCGATCGAAGCTGCGTAGGCGATGCCGAGGAGCAGGCAGAGAGAGAAGTTCCGTCCCTCTTCGGTGGGCATCGAGGGTGACGGCACGCCGCCGGCCTCCTCTCGCGGGCGAACGAGCGCGATGACACTGAGCGCGATCGGCAGCATCATCGCCGTCGTCGCGGTGTTCGACACAAAGGCCGAAAGTACCGCGGTGACGCCCATGAATCCGCCCACCATATGGCTCGGACGAGTGCCGATCCAGCGTAGGGTGATCAGCGCGATGCGCCGATCCAGGCCCCAGCGCTGCATGGCCAGGGCGAGCAGGAAGCCACCCAGGAAAAGGAAGACGATATCGGAGGCGTAAGGCGCAGCGGCGGATTTGACGTCGGCGATGCCAAGCAGTGGAAAGAGCGCCACCGGGATCAACGCTGTGGCTGGGATGTCGATCGCTTCGGTGAGCCACCACACCGCCATCCAGGCCATCACGGCGAGGGTTGCCCGGCCGGCGTCGCTGAGCTCGACCAGAGCCCCAGACGCATCACGATAGGACGCCGGCAAGAGCCAAGCGAGGATCGCTGCCAAGGCCGGGCCGGCTGCCAGGCCGATCCATTGCATCTTCGATCGTTGGGGGCTTTGTGGCGTGGTCATCGTCGCTCCGTGCGGCCGGGTCGAGGGCGCGTCAGCCCGCCGACGATGGATGTAGGATACCGGTACTGATGCGATCCGATCGCTCGCTGGCGAACAAATTGCCCGCCAGCGGCGTAGAAGCGAGGACCCGAGGCCTGACCTCTCCGGGCTTCAGCTTTCGATCCCCGCCAAATATTTCTTTAGAAGGCCTCTAGAAGGTTCTGACAGGAGCTGCCGTCATGCAGAAACGTAATGTCGCCATCTTGCTCGTTTTCGCCGTCTTTGTTCTCGCCATGATCGCCGTCGGTCTGTTGCTCGTCTCCAGCTTTGGCAAGAGTAGCCTGGGCTTCGGCGGTGTGGCCGCGGGGACGATCCTCGAAGTCGATTTCGAGACCGCCGTGCTGGAGTACATTCCGCCGGATCCTGTGGCTCAGCTGACCCTGCAGGAGACACCCCAGGTGCGCGACCTGGTAGAGGCCCTGGTCAAGGCGGCCGACGACGACCGGATCGTCGGGCTGGTCGCCCGGGTCGGCCAAGGCGGTATGGGCGTCGCCCAACTGCAGGAGATTCGTGATGCCGTGCTCGCCTTTCGCGCCGGCGGCAAACCGGCCTATGCCTTCGCCGAGACTTTCGGTGAGGTCAACACCGGCAACTCGAGCTACTACCTGGCGACCGCCTTCGACAAGATCTTCCTGCAGCAGTCTGGCGACGTGAACATCACCGGTTTGCTGGTCGACAATCCGTTCTTGCGCGGGATGCTCGAGAAGATCGGTGTCGAGCCGCGCATGGACCATCGGCACGAGTTCAAGAATGCCATGAACATGTTTACCGAGACCGAGTTGACCGAGGCCCATCGCGAAGCCAGTCGAGCGCTGATGACGTCGATCTTCGACCAGATGGTCGCCGGCATGGCCGAGGGGCGCAACATGACACAGGAGAGGTTCCGCGAGCTCATCGCGGCAGGCCCCTTCTACGGTCAGGAGGCGCTCGACAACGGTTTGGTCGATGCGCTGGCCTACCGCGACGAGGTCTACGCTCAGATGCGTGACGCCGCCGGCAGTGACTCGAGTCTGCTGTACCTTGGTGCCTATCTCGACCAGGGGCGGGCCTGGAACAAGGGCGAGGCGATCGCCTTGATCTACGGCGTCGGCGGGATCACCCGTGGCGAGAGTCAGTTCAATGCCGCCAGCGGCTCGGCGACGATGGGATCGGACACGGTGGCCGCCGCTCTTCGTGCTGCGGTGGCGGATGACGACGTGCGAGCGATTCTCTTTCGCATCGACTGCAATGGCGGTTCCTACGTGGCCTCGGATACGGTGCTGCGCGAGGTGAAGCGCGCTCAGGAAGCGGGTAAGCCGGTGATCGTCTCGATGGGCAACGTCGCAGCTTCCGGGGGTTACTTCGTAGCCCTTTCGGCCGACAAGATCGTCGCCCAGCCGAGCACCATCACGGCGTCGATCGGTGTCCTCGGCGGCAAGCTCCTGACCAACGGGCTGTGGGAGAAGATCGGTTTGTCCTGGGACGGTGTGGCGACCAGCGCCAACGCCTCGATGTGGTCCAGCACCCACGACTACGACGAAGCCCAATGGGAGCGCCACACTTTCTGGCTCGATCGGGTCTACGAGGACTTCACCACCAAGGTGGCCGAAGGGCGGGACTTGCCGATCGAGCGCGTGCGCGAGATCGCCAAAGGGCGGGTGTGGACCGGCGCCCAGGCCAAGGAGAACGGGTTAGTCGACGAGCTAGGCGGTTTCCCGGTTGCCCTGCGCCTCGCCCGGGAAGCGATTGGCCTGACAGCCGACGCCTCGATCGAGCTGCGGTCCTTCCCGCCACCGCGGACCTTCTGGGAGGAGCTCATGGCCGACGGCCCGACGTCGAGCGAGGCGGCGGTCGTGGCGATGGCAAGAATGCTCGAGACCGTCCGGCCGATGGCCCGGATGGCCGAACGCATCGGCCTGATCGAGACCTATCCCAAGACCTTGGCGCTGCCGGAGGACATGATTCCGCGGCCCTGATCTACCACATGGCGATGATGCGCAGCGGTGCGCCGCTGCCGCCTTCGATCTTCATCGGCAGCGCCACCACGAGGAAGTCCTTCGCTGGTAGCTGATCGAGATTGGCGACGTTCTCGAAAGCCGGGATCTCGGCCTCGAAGAGAGCGACATGGCTCTCGTAGAGGGTGCTCTGACCGTAGTCGATCGAAGGCGTGTCGAGGCCGATGGCGGCGATGTTGCGCTCGGCCACGAGCCACTCGGCAGCGGCCGGGCCGAGACCGGGGAAGTGGAGCTCAGGGACCGCTTCCGGTCCGGTCCGGTCGGTGCCCAGGTAGGCGCTGCGATCGCCCCAATGCTGGCCATGGCCGGTGTTCACGAGAACGATCGCACCGTCCGGCAGCGTGCCATGGCGTGCCTCCCAGCCCTCCAAGTCGGCGACGCTGACCAGGTAGTCGGGATCCTGCGACGCCCGTTCGCTGACGTCGACCACGACGCCGGGAGCAACCAAGCGATCGAGGGCGATGGCGTCGACCGTCGAGCGGCCTTCGGCGAAATGGATCGGCGCGTCGACGTGGGTGCCGCCGTGCTCGGCACTGGAAAAGCGATTGGCAGCGTAGTAGTAGCCCTTGTCGGTGTGACCGGCGGCGAGGATCTCGAGATCGAAACCCTGGGTGTCCGTCGGCCAGTAGATGGTGGTCGGACCGAAGGCATGGGTCAGGTCGACCAAGTTCTCTGGCGTCGACGGGCCGGCGTCCGCCGTCTCGGCCGGCGTGGCTTCGGTAGCGGCCGGCGGTGTGGGCTGGGGCGCACAGGCGCCGAGCAGAGCGAGTATTGCGGTCAGGGCCAGCCGGGGGGTGGGCGATCCGAGCATGGTTTGTCCTCCGGAGTTTCGTGTCGGTGACTCTCACCTGCCATCCTACCGTGATCATTCTGTGAACCGCCGCTGTTATAGTCGCCGATCATTCGAGCGAAGCGATGAAGAGACGGGCCTTACAGCGCCTTCCACAAAGAAGACCTCCAGCGTCGAGGGCACGGCGAATGCCGAGGCGATACGACCATGATGCATAGAGCCGTGTCGGACACGGAGGCCTTCGGCGCTGGTTTGCCGGGTCCAGTCGATCGCTCGACCGAGACGAAGCAAGAAGGCAGGGGTTGTTGGTGCGGTGCGGCCCGGCTCGAAGCCCTCGGGGCTGACTACGGCCGCTGTTCGGATTGCGGTACCGTGGTCTACAACCAGCCCTACGACCCGACTGACTACCTCGGAACCGGCCCATCGGATTTTTATGGTGACCGCTACTGGGAGCGGCACGTTCCCGAGCACCTCGGTCTGCCGCGGTTGGCGGAGCGTGGCAGGACCGATCTACCGGATCGCTCGGTCTACCACCTCACGCGCATCCTCGACCATCTGGCCCCTGGGAGCCGTGTCCTGGAGCTCGGCTGCGGTTCCGGTAGCTTGACCTACCTCTTGCGGCAGGCCGGCTTCGATGCCCTGGGCCTCGAGATGGGCCCCGGGGTGATCGCCTGGGCGCGCCAGCACTTTGCTATCGACGTAGTGCGTGGGCCGCTCGAAGCTCTCGCCGAGACCGAGACCTTCGATGCGATCGTCGCCATCGATGTTTTGGAGCACCTGCCCGATCCTCAGACCACGCTGCAGCATTGTGCGCAGCACCTCGAGAAGGGCGGCCTGCTCTTCCAGCAAACGCCTCGATACCGCGGTGAAGGGCCGGACTGGGAGATGCTGCTGCCGCGCGAGCACCTTTATCTGTTCACCGAGGAGGCGGTCGAGCGCCTCCTCGTCGAGGCGGGATTCGACGCTGTTTCGACCAGCGACAGCCTCTTCCCCTATGACATGTGGGTGGTCGCGTCGCGTCGCGCGCTGGTTCAGCGTCCCGATCCCCTCCAAGGGGTGACACCGGTCGCCCTCGCTTTGATTGATGCTTATGCTGCCCTCGAGGCGATTCGCGTCGAGAACCAGGCGATCCGGGCGGATCGGGAGGCACAGGAGGAGGTCAATGCCCGACTGAGCCGCGATCTCGAGTCGATGCGCGACGACCAGCAGGCGAAAGATGCCCTGCTACAGGAGCAGGACCGACAGATCGCCAGTCTGCGAGACGATCAACAGCAGAAAGAAGCGCTCATCCGTCGTTTGTCTGGCGATTTGGGCGACGTCCGAAACGATCAGCAGGCGAAGAGCGACCAGATCGACGGTTTGAGCACTGATCTGGGCTCGGCCCGGTGCGATCTGGAGGCAGTCCGGGCCGATCAGCGGGCCAAGGGTGATCTGATCGATCAGTTGACCGCGAACCTGGAGGCGGTGGGTGTTGATCGGCAGGCGAAGAGCGACCTGATCGATGCACTGAGCACCGAGCTGGAGTCGGTGCGTGGCGATCAGCAAGCCAAGGAAGGTCTGATCGGCCGCTTGAATGCCGAGCTGGAGTCGGTGCGTGGCGATCAGCAAGCCAAGGCGGACCTGATCGGTCGCCTGAACACCGATCTCGAGTCGACGCGCGCCGACCAGCAGGCCAAAGAAGCCTTGATCGATCGCTTGAGCTCCGACCTCGAGTCGACTCGCGAGGACCAGCAGGCCAAGGGCGAGGTCATCCGACGCCTGCACGACAAGCTCCGACCGCTGCAGGCCGACCAGATTCTGAAGGGGCAGCGGATCGATCAGCTGACCGCTGAGCTGGCCGAAGTGATGCACGATCAGCAGGCGCGGGCTGAGACGATCGACCGTCTCGACCAGGAGCTCCGGACGGCGAATGCAGAGCTCGAAGCGATTCGTGCGGGGCGCCTCTATCGTTGGTCCCAGGCGCTGCGATATCGAGTCAGTAAGGGGCGCCGCTGATGCGGGTCGGCATCCACCTGCAGTCGTTGCGGCCGGGGGAGATCGGCGGCTTGGAAGACTACGTGCGCCAGCTCTTGATGGCGGTGGCGCGGCTCGAGCCTGAAATCACCTTCGTCCTTTTCGCTGCCGAATACAACCTGGCGACCTTCGCCGACGATCCTCGGCTCGAGAAGCACCTGCTCTCGGCCGAAGACTTCGCCGCTCTCGACGCAGAGCGCTTGGCGGCGTATGGACTCGACTTGTGGTTTTGCCCCCTTTTGGTGCTCGAACCACCCGATCCCGGCCTGCCGACCGTCGTCACGATGCCGGATCTGCAGCACGAAGTCTTTCCTCAGTTCTTTTCCGAGCAGATTCTGGAGTGGCGTCGGCACAACTACCGACTGACGGTCGAGAAGGCGGATCGCATCCTGACTTTTTCAAACGACTCGAAGCAGCAGATCGTCACGTCTCTCGGGGCGGATCCCGAACGGGTGGTGGTGACCTACCTCGACGCGGCTGCGGAGTTCGAGTCGGCCGCCGAGCCGGACCAGGGTCAGCGCGGGGCGCTGCGCGCACGCTACCGGGATCGGCTGCCGGAGGCTGTTCGCCTTGCCGGTGACTACCTCTTTTACCCGGGGGCCGCGTGGCCGCACAAGAACCATCGCCTACTCTTCGAAGCCCTGGTGCGCCTCTCGAGCGAGCACGGGATCGAGCCCCACCTGGTGCTCACCGGGGCACAGGTCGAGGGCGCGGCAGATCTCGAGCAGTCTTGCCGCGACCTCGGGCTGGACGATAGGGTGCACTTTCTGGGCTATGTGCCGCGGGAGGATATGCCGCTTCTCTACGCTGGGAGTTTGGCAACGGTCTTCCCGTCGCTGTTCGAAGGCTTCGGCATTCCGGTGGTCGAAGCGATGCGCGCCGGCAGCCCGGTGATCTGCTCCTCCGCCGCGAGCCTGCCGGAAGTCGGCGGCCAAGCGGCGCTCTACTTCGATCCCCAGCAGGTCGACGAGCTGGTCGACCGATTGCGTCAGGTCTGGACCACACTGCAGATCGAGAGCCCGAGGGGCAGGGCAGCGCGGGAAGAGCTGCAGGCGGCCGGATTCCAGCAGGCCCAGCAGTTTTCCTGGCAGCAGACCGCGGCGACGACCCTCGAGGTGTTTCGGGCCGTCGGCGCCTCCCATAGAAACCCACCGGAGACCGACTCGTCGGCTGATGCATCGACGGCCGCGGCCGAGGCTTTGCCCGCCGCCTCCCAGCAACCCTTGATCACGGTGGTTACGCCATCTTTCAATCAGCAGGCGTTCATCGAGCGGACGGTGCGCAGTGTGCTCGACAACGGTTACCCCTCGGTTGAGCATTGGGTCGTCGATGGCGATTCCACCGACGGTACAGTGGCAACGCTCGAACAGCTTCGGCAGACGTTTCCCGACCGTCTACATTTCGTCTCCGAGCCCGACCGGGGCCAGGCCCACGCGGTCAACAAGGGCTTTGACCGCGCCAGCGGAGAGATCGTCGGCTGGCTCAATTCAGACGACACCTACGAGCCGGGCTGCCTGCAGGCGGTGGCTGCCTTCTTTGCCCAACATCCCGAGTGCGACGCGGTCTATGGCCGGGCGCATTATGTCGACGAGAACGACCAGTTGCTCGGGGTCTATCCCACCCGGACCGAGTTCGATTGGCAGACCCTGGCCCATGAGTGTTTTATCTGCCAGCCAACGGTCTTCCTGCGCCGTCGACTGCTCGACCGTGGGCTGCGCCTCGACGACAGCCTTCAAATGTGCATGGACTACGACTTCTGGATCCGCCTGGGCCGCGACCATCAGGTGCGGTTTCTCGACCAGGTCCTGGCCAGCTCTCGCATGTACGAGGACAACAAGACCCTGGCGCGGCGTTCGGAGGTCTACCGCGAAGTCTTCCTCACGGTGAAGCGGCACTATGGTCGTTTGCCTTTCTCCTGGGCCCTCGGCCGAGCCCATCATGTTTGGGATCATGGTGATCCCTTCTTCAACATTCGCCGCCTGACGTGGGTGACCTACCTCATCGCGCTCTTCTTTCTGTTGCGCCATAACTGGTCGAATCCGCGCGACTGGCGCAACTTGGCGCGTGAAGTGTGGGTACCGCTGCGCGCCAAGCTGCAAAAGCGTTGGCGAGCGCTGTCGACGCGTGACTCCACCACCTGAATCACCCCCCCTGGTCTCGGTGGTGACGCCGTCCCTGAATCAGGGACGCTTCCTGCGCCATGCGATCGACAGCGTGCTGGCCCAGACCAGCGTCCCCGTCGAGCTGTTGGTGATGGACGGCGGATCGACCGATGAGACGCTCGACGTCCTCGCGACCTACGGCGATCGCATCCGTTGGGTCAGTGAGCCCGACGACGGCCAGTCCGATGCCATCAACAAGGGCTTTGCGCTGTGCCGGGGCGAGATCCTCGCCTGGCTCAATGCCGACGATGTCTACCTGCCTGGCGCTATCGAGCGCGGTGTCGCCGAGCTCGAGCACCATCCCCGGGCCGACCTGGTCTACGGCCGCGGGGCAATTCTCGACGCGGAGGGCCGTGAGACCGGGCCCTTTGCCGGCATCGAGCCGTTCAACCTTTGGCGCTTGCTCCACGGGCTCGACTACGTCCTGCAGCCCGCGACGTTCTTCCGCCGTGCCGCCTTCGAAGCCGTGGGCGAGCTCGATCGCGATCTGCACTACGCGATGGATTGGGATCTGTGGATCCGCCTCGCCGGCCACGGCGAGGTGCGCTTCATCGACCAGGTTCTCGCCGGCTCGCGCGAGTATGGCGACACCAAGACCGCCACCGGCGGCTGGCGACGGATCCGCGAGCTCGCTCGTCTGGTGCAACGCCACACCGGCCGGCGCTTCAGCCCCGGGGTCAAGCTGTATGCCCTGGACACCCTGCGACGGCAATGGGGGGCCGCGCTGCCGCCGTTGGCCGGTGCGGTCGACTCGGCCGTCGCCTTCGCCTCGCGGCGGATCATGCAGGCCACACCGGTCCACGCCGACGGTTGGCTCGGGCCACAGGCGGCCTTGGTCGTACCGCGGCGGTGGGGGAGCTTTGCAGTAACCCTCGAAGCCCATCGCATACCGTCGAGCGGGCGCTTCGCTGTTCGGTTTGCGACCCGTCGAGGACCCCTGGGCACCTGGATCGTCGAACGCCCGGGTGCCGAGACGCTCCGCTTCGTGCTGCCGTCAGATCTCGCGGAGACCTTCGTTGACGTCCGGGTCGAAAGCGACTTCGCTTTCTCGACTCGCGAAGATCGTCGCCGGTTGGCGGTACGCTGCTCGGAGTTGCGACCGGCCTGAGCTGGCTCCCGACTTCAGAACCCAAAGACCCAAATCGCTGGCCGCTTGCCGCGTGTCTCCATGAGAGTCCGATAGGCGGGCTCGATCCCGGTCGCCAGCCACCGTACTGCAGCGTGGTTTCTTCGTGAAGCTGCGGCCGGGTGAGGTGTGTCAGGAGAGCTGACTCTTCTGATCTGTTGCCAAACTCTTCTTCCGGAGGCATTGACTCGTGGGAAAAATAGCTTGTTTACAGTCGTGGATCGATAGGGTACGTGGGCCCTTCGGCGTTCGCAGCCTTTCGTTTCTAGTCGGATTGTTGGTTGGTCTGGTCGGGATCCCGGCATTGGCCGACGCTGAGGACGGCGGCTTGGCGGAGCGCCAGCTCCTGGTGCGGCTGGCGCCCGAACCGGCGGCGCCGTCGCCCGAGGTTTTGATCGAAAGCGCACGGGCGAGGCAGCCTCTCACCGGCGCCTTGGCGACCGGTGAGCCTTTGGCGGTCGACTTTCTCTTGAAGCAGCGGGCGTCGGGCTCGATGCGTGCCGAGTTGGCGGTCGAGCCCGAGCGGCCGCGGGCGCGTCTCCACCGCTGGATCGTGCTCACGTACCCCGCCGCCGCCGATCTGGCGCAGATCGAGCGAGCGCTATGGACGGATCCGGGGATCGAGGCGGTGCAGCGCAACCTCCGCGGCACCTTCTCCTCGGTGACGCCGGACGACCCGCTGTTCTCGTCGCAGTGGGGGAGCGGGTCGTTGGATCTACCGGAAGCCTGGGAGCGCACCAAGGGGCATGGCTTCGTCGGCCTCATCGATACCGGTCTCGATGTCGATCACCCCGACTTGGCGATGACCTTCGACAGCCTGGAGTTCAAAGGTGGCAATTTCAGGCCCCATCTATCGAAGGATTTCGCCCATCCCACGACCTGCGCCACCAACCCGGGCTGCGTCGACGAGGACGAACCCGGCGATCCGACCGCATTCAGTGGTAAAGGCCATGGCACCCATGTCAGCGGCATCGTGGGCGCTACCGCCGACAACGCCACCGGCGTGGCCGGCAATTGCTGGAACTGCAGCCTGATGATGGCTCGTTCCACGATCACCACAGCCCAGGTTGCCGATGCGCTGCGTTGGCTCGCCGATCATGGTGCTCAGACGGTCAGCATGAGCTTCGGCTGGCCGACCGTCCAGCCCGCCATTGCCGACGCGATCGACGATGTCAACGAGCGTGATCTGATCGTCGTCGCGGCGGTCGGCAACGACCTCGAAGACATCGAGTTTCCGGCCTTCGACGACGCCGTGATCGCCGCCGGTGGCACGGAGGAGCCCATTCCCCCGGCGACCGTCGAGTTCTGGCAGCGCGACGTCTGTCCTTCGGCGCAAGGGCCTCTACTGCTGTGCGACGGCACCACCTTCACCTATTCCGGGACGACGGAATGCGGTTCCAACTACACCGTGACGCCCGGCAGCTCGATGATCGAGCTGGTGGCGCCGGCGGCCGAGGTTCTGTCCACCTTCTACCTCGGCGGATGCTGGAACCGCGGGCTCGGTTGCCACGACGACGACCATCCGGACGACGGCTACGACTACTGCACCGGCACGTCGATGTCGTCGCCGAGCATCGCCTCGGTCGCCACGCTGGTGCGGTCGGTGAACCCCCTGCTCTCCCAGGCCGATGTGCGCAGCATCCTGCAAGCGACCGCCAGCGGCGGCGGCATGTGGGATCCGCAGCTCGGCTACGGCGTGCCGAACACCCCGGCGGCGGTGGACGAGATCCTTGGTAGAGCTGCCGGGCAGACCCTGGCCAATCGCCTGACACCGCTGTTCGTCCTCTACAGCTCACTGACCGAAGCCCACCTCGAGACCACCGTGCCACAGCGTGCCTCGGCGGCGATCGTGGCGGGCGACCAATACGATGCGGACTCCAGCCTGGCGCCGGCGATCGGCGGCTACGCCGAATACCCCGGCCTACCTTGCATCATCGGCCCTTGCTTCCGGACGCCGGTGGCCTGGGTGTATCTCTTCAGCACCGATCGTGAGCCCTTCCCGGGCTCGCCGGATCTGACGCCGCTCTATCGGCTGAGCCGCGAGCAAGCGCTGCCGGGTAATCCCGACAACCAGAGCTTTGCCTATGCGGCCGATACGGTCGAAGTGAAACAGCTCACCGACCTCGGCTTTCAGCTCGACGGCATCGAAGGCTACCTCTACGAACCCTGCACGCCGGAGCCGAGCTGCGTGCCGGCAGGCGCTACCCGCCTGTATCGGATGGAGCACACCATCCGCGACGACTATGTGGTGGTGCCCCTCTCCAAAGTCGGAGACTTCCAGACCCAAGGCTACGGCTTCCCGGTCGGCTTCGACGACTGGATCGGTTACGTCTACGAGAACCTCGACGCCGACGGCGATTTCCTGATCGATGGCTTCGAGGCTCTGATCGGCACCGATGGGGCCGATTTCGACAGTGACGACGATGGCCTCAGCGACGGCCAGGAGATCTTGCAGTACCCCTACAGCGATCCTCTGGATACCGTGGCCGGCTGCAACCAGGTCTTCGCCGATAGCTTCGACAGCGGCGATTTCTCGAATTGGGACAGCACGACCGTACTCGGCAACGCCAGCTTGGCGGTCACCTCGTCGTCGGCGATGGAGGGGCCCTTCGGCATGCAGGTTGGCGTCCAGGGTGTTGGTGATCGGGCCTTTGCGCGCGATCAGTCGCCAGCCGGCGAGTCGATCTATCGGGCTCGCTTTCTCTTCCGCTTCGACACCAAGATGAACAACGGTGGCCTGCACCGCATCCTGGCCTTGCAGGACGCCAGTCCGGCGGCCAACGTAGTGCTGGTGCGCATGCGTAAGAGTGCCGGGCAGTTCCAGCTGAGAGCGGATACACGGCTCAACGACGGCAGCTGGAGCACCACGCCTTGGGTGACGGTGGCGGAGAAGACCCCGATCGAGATCGAGGTCCTCTGGCGTCGAGGTAACATCCTGGGGCCAGCCGGAAGTCTCGACTTCACGGTCGACGGGTTGACCCACACCATCCCACTTTTGGATAACTGGTCGTACGCGATCGACCGGGCCTTCCTCGGTCTGGTCAACGGTGTCGATGCGGGGACCGACGGGACCTATGACTTCGATGCCTTTGAATCCTGTCGCGACTGATTCTTCGGTCGGATAGGGGCGACTCACGGCCGGCTGTCTCGGGCAGCCGGCCGTCGGTCGTCTCGGGCGGCGACTTAGCTCGCCGAGACCGCGGTGCCGCTGACGCTGACCATCAGCATGCCGCCGGACTGGCCGACGGTTTCGTAGTCGATGTCGATGCCGACAATCGCATTGGCGCCGAGATCGGAAGCCTTTTGCTCCATCTCCTGGAAGGCGATCGAGCGGGCCTTTTGTAGCTCGCGCTCATAGGCCGCTGAGCGGCCGCCGACGATGTCGCGGATGCCGGCGAAGAAGTCTTTGAAGATATTGGCGCCGAGAATTGCCTCGCCGGTGACCACCCCGTGGTAGCGGGTGATGGTCTGGCCGTCGATCTGGGGTGTCGTCGTCTGAATCATGGCTCGGGGCTCCTTGAAGGTCAGGGGAGTGTATTGCTCGACGGAGCTACGCTTCGCCTGGGTGGGATATTCATCGTCTTCAGGCTGCGGGATCCGTTGCCTCGGGGCCGGTCGGGCCTGCGGGCTGCGCTGCCGCTCCGGAAACTCGCCGGGCCTGTTGCGATTTGCACAAAGCGCGGTGGCTTGAGGACTTCGAGTGACCCGACTTTGTCCCAGCTCGGACACGCTCGCGGCGTGCTCGCTCCGCAGGCCCGACCTCTCCTCGTACGTCTCCGCCGGCTGGGAGCGATGTTGGCAGTATCTGGTTACAGAATCTCTGGCGGTGTAGGATAAGTCTTGCCCATTGCCCAATGTGCCGTTGTCCTGGATCCGGTCGTCGCCGGACGACCCGTCCTGCATTCCCAACCGAGAGGTCCGTCATGCGAGATCGATTCCTCCGTTGTCCCCGCTCCGTCTTCGCTCTGTGTCTGGTGCTGGTGCTGAGCGCTTCCCACGCCGGCGCCCAATCTTCGGGTGACGCGTTGTGGAGCGACGTCGACGAGTCGTCACTCGGCTTTGTCGCCAAGCGCACGATCGTTCCCGAGCGCTACCGCTCTCTGCATCTCGATCTGACCGCGCTGGAGGGTCACCTCGCCTCGACGCCCCTCGAGGAGTCGGCTGACGTGGCGTCGCGTGGAGTCGTTCTGAGCTTGCCGATGCCGGAGGGCGGCTTCCAGCGCTTCCGCATCGTCGAGTCGCCGATCATGGCACCGGGACTGGCTGCCAAGTTTCCCGAGATCCGCACCTATAGCGGCCAGGGCATTGATGACCCGCAGGCTACGCTGCGCTTCGATGTCACGCCAGCCGGCTTCCACGGCATGATCCTGTCGCCGAGCGGCAGCGTCTACATCGATCCCTACAGCCAAGACGACACGCGGCACTACATGAGCTATCTGGCGCGCCACGCCAAGGGTGAGGGGCGGGTGTTCGAATGTGGCGTGCAGGGCCACGATGTCGCCCCCGGACATCGGCATACGGTGCCCAACAAGGTCGTTTCGGGCACCACCTTGCGGACCTATCGCCTGGCGGTCGCGGCGACGGGAGAATACACCGCCTTCCATGGTGGCACCGTGGCCCAGGGCCAGGCGGCGATCGTCACCGCGATGAACCGGGTCAACGGGATCTACGAGCGTGAGGTGGCGATCCGCATGGTGCTGGTGGCGAACAACGACCAGGTGGTCTACACCAACGGCGGCTCCGATCCCTACAGCAACGGGAGTGGTGGCGCCATGCTGGGCCAGAACCAGAGCAACCTGGACTCGGTGATCGGTAGTGCCAACTACGACATCGGCCACGTCTTCTCGACCGGCGGCGGTGGTGTCGCCTCCCTGCGGGTGCCCTGTATCAACGGCTCCAAGGCGCGCGGCGTCACCGGTCAGCCGGCGCCGACCGGCGACCCTTTCTGGGTTGACTTCGTCGCTCACGAAATGGGCCACCAGTGGGGTGGCAACCACACCTTCAACGGTAGCTCCGGCAGCTGTGCTGGCGGCAATCGCAACGGCTCCACCGCCTACGAGCCGGGCAGTGGCTCGACCATTCAGGCCTATGCCGGGATCTGCGGAGCGCAAGATCTGCAGCCCAACAGCGATCCCTACTTCCACGGCCTCAGCCTGGACGAGATCGTCGCCTACTCGGCCAATGGCAACGGTGACAACTGCGCTGTGCGGACATCGACGGGTAACAACCCGCCGTCGGTCGACGCCGGAGCGGCCTTCACCATTCCGCTGGAGACCCCGTTCGAGCTCTGTGGCTCGGCGACCGACCCAGAGGGTGATGCCCTGACCTATGGCTGGGAGCAGTTCGATCTCGGGCCGACCGGCGCGCCGAACAGCCCGAGCGGCAACGCGCCGATCTTCCGCTCCTTCAACCCGACGACCTCACCCTGTCGGACCTTCCCGCAGCTCAGTGATCTGCTGGCCAACACCCAGACGATCGGCGAGCTGTTGCCAACCTACGCACGGACGATGAACTTTCGTCTGACGGCGCGCGACAATCGCGCCGGCGGCGGTGGGGTGGCCGACGACGCCACCACCGTTACCGCCTCCAGCGTCGGCGGTCCGTTTCGGGTCACCGCCCCCAACACCGCAGTGACCTGGGCGGTGGGTACCTCCCAATCGGTCACCTGGAACGTCGCCGGCACCGACTTGTCGCCGATCAACTGCTCGTCGGTCGACATCTCGCTGTCCACCGACGGCGGCTCGACCTACGGCGTCAGCCTGGCTTCCGGGGTGCCCAACTCGGGCAGTCAATCGATCACCGTGCCGGCGGCGGCGACGACCTCGGCGCGCCTCAAGGTGCAGTGCTCGAACAACATTTTCTTCGATATCTCGAACGCCGATTTCACCATCGACGGCACCTCCGGCACGCCGCCGACGGTCAACATCAGTGCCCCCGCCGATGGCTCGTCGTCGACGGTCGGCGACTCGGTGACTTTCACCGGCACCGCCAACGATGTCGAGGACGGCAACCTCACCGCCAGCCTGAGCTGGAGCTCGTCGATCGACGGCACGATCGGCAGCGGCGGCTCGTTCGCCACCACGGCGCTCAGCGTCGGCAGTCACACCATCACCGCTTCAGTGACCGATTCGAGCGCCCTCACCGGTTCGGATTCGATCTCGATTACGGTGCTTGGCACCGGTGGCGGCCCACAAACGGCAGTCTTCGACTCTGGCCTGGGCGTGCCAGCCTGTGCTCTCGTCGGCAGCTCGTGTGACAGCACGACGCTGCTCGTCGGCCGTGACGGCAACGGCCCCGAGCCCAACCAGCCCAACACGCTGGACGGCTGCGCCGACGGCACGTCGGGCTCGTTCCAAGCCGACGAGTCCAACGACAGCCTCTTCGTCACCACCCTCGACGGCAGCGACATGGTGGAGGGCGCCACGGTGCGCATCGACGCCGAGGTCTGGGCCTGGACGACGCCGGCGGAGGATACCTTGGATCTCTTCTTCACCGCCGACGCCAACAACCCGAGCTGGACCCTGATCACCTCGATCACCCCGACGGTGGTCGGCCAGCAGACTCTGTCGGCGACCTACACCCCGGTTACGCACAGATCCGCCCATCAACGGAGTATCTCTGTCATTCGCAACACGCCTATCTGGGTTTTATGTACGTGTCGGCGGAGTTTCGGGGGCAAGGCGTTAACAAAGTGCTGCTGCGGCGCCTTCTTGCATGGTGTCGGGATGAAGGGGTAGACACGGCCTATCTGGATGTTTATTCCGAGAACAAGGCGGCGGTGAGAGCCTACGAAAAAGCCGGGTTTCAGGCCTCAATGACAGAGATGAAGCTGCACTTGTGACAGGAAAAGCGGCAAGAGTGTTACTAACCAATAGGGAGTTGACCAGGCTATGAGTGGATTGCACAAGATGTTTCTACTGGCGGCGATGCTGTTTGTGTTCGGTTGCGACACGTCAGAACCCGCGAAAGAATCGCAGGCTGCAACTGCTGTTGCCGAGCAAGTGGCTGATTTTCCACTGGTGTTTCGCCGTACCACTTTGATTGTTCGGGATGTTGAGGCGTCGCTGGCGTTGTATCGCGATGCGCTTGGGATGGAGGTTATCTACGACAACATAATTCGCAGGCCACACCCGACAGAAGACAGGGAACGACAAATACGTTTGGTGTTCCTGAAGGCAACGCATAATTTCTATGGCGTACTGGGTTTGGTCGATTATGAATACCAAAACCCGGATGCACCTGAGAAGCCGGTGCGCAAAGAAGGCTTTACGCCTCAGAATGTGGTCCTTGTTTTCAATTCGGAAAAACTTGAGGCGCAATTTCAACAAATTCGTTCAACGCCCGGCGTAGAAATATTGACGGAGCCGAAGCTCACCGAGTATCCGTCCTACGATGGCACGGAGATATTGCGCGTGATGGTGAGCAAGTTCTACGATCCGGATGGCTTTCTGGTGGAGCTAAACAGGTTGTTAGACCCGATAAAGCCTGAGTAGGCGTTTTGCGCCTATGTGCCATGTTCGTGCTAAATTGTTTTTCAAAATCTAAAGGGGAGTAATCAGAATGAGTCCAACTATAAAAAATATTCTGGCTGTAATTCTTGGTATTGTGATCGGCGGCGGAATCAACATGCTTATTGTGACGTATGGCGGTGCTGTTGTTCCGGCACCGGAGGGCGTCGATCCTTCCGATGTCGAGAGCATTAAGGCAAACCTACATTTGTATGAGGCCAAGCACTTTGCCGTGCCATTTCTTGCACATGCGCTAGGTACCCTGGTAGGGGCGATTGTCGCCTTTATGCTGGCAGCAAACCGTAAGGCGATGTGCGCCTACATAATTGGTGTTGTGTTCTTGTTAGGCGGAATCGCCATGGCTGTCATGCTTCAGGGGCCCGTCTGGTTCATCTCTCTGGATGTTTTGGTTGCGTACATTCCCATGGCCTGGCTGGGCGCAAAAATTGGGGGTGGCTTACAAGGTGGCAATCAGTAAGCATACTGCCTTGTCGTACAGACAATAATTTGAAGGAATCCGTTATGTTGCGCTGGCTTTTGCTTGCCTTTGTGTGTGTCTCCAGTATGGCGTGTGCCAGTACTGCAGAGGAGACCTGCATGAACTCACCGTCGCAGACGCTTTATCTGAGCGATGGGCGCTACGAATGTAGAGAGGCTGCCAATGCCTGCGAGGAGGGTTTCGTGCAGGCGACGTCCACCGAAGAGTCCTGCAGTGCGAAGACCGGCTGTCAGTACGAGCCTGGACGTTGTTATTGCCCCTTCTACAAAGGGGTTCAGTGTATTTGTGCGATGGGTCCACCCCCGACGTGCGGCGCGGTAGCGCAGCACGGCGATGTGCGCGAAGAGCCAAATCTGCAAGCCTGGGATGAGCCCGGCAAGGCCTGGTTGGGTATGGAGGCTTTCTGGCAGGCGTACACGCAGCGCAATGGCGGACTGACCTGGGAGCGTAGCGCTGAGTACCCTGAGTACTCGAAAGTGAAAGAGCACGACACCTTCCTGGTTCAGCTACCGCAAGGCGTGTGTCTGATGGAGTTTTTCCACACGCGCTGGCGCAGGGCCAACGACGTGCGTCGCTGGAACCCTGCCTTTAACGAGTACGGTGGCTGTCCTTATGTGTTCGACTAGTCTTTTGCTGAGTATTCGTTAATGGCCGAGCTTCGTCGATTCGATGCAACGAAATTCAGTTGCGATATTTTTGGTGACTTTTCCATGCAACCGCGGGAGTTTTTGCCCGGACCACCTGTCAGGAAAGACAGCGTTAACGTTGGCATTATCACGATGACCGAAAACGCGCCGCATGGCGGCGAGGTGCATCCGGATGGTGATGAATTTTTGTACGTGATCTCCGGCCGTTTGCGGGTCAGCGGCGATAATCTGGGTGACATTGAGTTAGGCCCGGGTGAGGGTTGTATTGTGCCGCAGGGCGAATGGCATAAAGTTGACGTGCTGGAAGTTACGCAATTGATTTATATGACGCCTGGTCCTAACGGCGACCACCGGCCGTTGCCGGATGCCGAGTAGGCAGTACTCAATGACTGGCTCACCAAAACGTCTGAAGATGCCTCTGTGGATGCATGGCTTCGATGCGGTCTGTTTTCTCGTGGCAGGGCTTTGCATGATTGCCTATGTTGGTAAGGATAAAGGAGGCGTTCCTGCCTGGATTCCAGACTGGAGCCTGATTCCGGAACATCCTGTGCCTATTGGTCTGACCGCCATGTTTCTGGGCAGCATTCCGCAGATGTTGTATGCCGCAAGGGCAATGGCTGCGCGCCGTGCACAGATGCATCAAGGCGCCCCTCGCGACGATTAATCCGCATATAGACGCAAACTGGACAAATGGTGCCAGTGCTACTCCTGCGGTGACAGAAAAATCCGGTATTTGCTAAGCTCTGCAGCGCAGCAAACAAGGCCTGTTTGCGACTTGTTATCTAAGGAGAGCTTCACGTGAATGCTAAATTTGCAGGTCTGGCGTCGGTCGCGTTAGTTTTTTCAGCTTGTTCGAAAAGCCCTGACTCCGATTCAGCGCCGGCGCCCGAGCCGGAGGCCAAAACTGTCGCTGCATCGGCGCCTGATTTGTGTCTGGATGCAGGTCCGCAAACGCCGCGCGATATCTCCAGCAAAGTTGGATTGAACACCGTGAGTTTTGAAAAAGCGCCGGCGGCGTCTGAGTTGAATCTTTGCAATATTCACACGCATACCAACGCAGAGCACAAAGGCCCCGGCTACAGCACCTTTGTTAACAACACAGACAGTGGTGGTTATGCCTGTAACGATACGGCCAGCTTGAGTGATGCCGAAAAAGCGCCTCTCGACGGTGCATTCAAAGGGGCAAAGCCGGGTGACACCATTGAGGTGCATTGGGTGCACACAAGCTGCGACATAACGCCAGGCGAGGGCCTAGGTTCGTGCCTGAGCGACACCTGCACCGACCCGCTACTTCGAGTTGAGGCGCAAACTTTCCTGGTGGTCAATGATTCTTCAGCACTGGATTTCACCGACTTTGCCTATCAGGGCAATGTGATTGGTGGAAAACACCAGGCGATGGCTCTGCCCTCTGGCACCGGCACACCGGTTGAGTTTTTAGGCTCGACGACCGGGCCAAGTTACACCCAATCCAAGTGCTCGCCGATGAAGGTAACCTGGAGTGTACGACCTCAGTGCGCGAAGCTCGATATCAGTTCTTTGCATCGCTGGGCCGAAAGCGGCAACGTCTTTAACGAGACGAAGTCGCACGGTGTTCGGCAATTGGTTACGGCGCCAGAGTTGCTCTCGCCCATCGAGTAGTCGCGAATAGTTGATGAGCTTCGGTGTGATAAAGTCACCGTACTTGTCCACCGGAGCTCTCAGCGATGCCTGCATTTACCTCGCGCCATGCTCTTGCGCTGCTCGCGCTTACCGTTTGCCAGCTGCTGACGCGGGTGAGCTTCGCCGGTAAAGGTGCGGTCTATTCTCTCGGCGTGGTGGTCAATCAAACCTTAACTTTCCTGTCAGTCGCGCTGAGTTACCTCCCAGGTCTTGCCGGCATAGTTATTGCGACTGCCGTCGGAGTCTCGTTGGGTCAGCGGTTTTATTCTGCACAAGTTAGCTCGCAGGGCCAGGACTCTACGCATGTCTGAAATAAAGTTTGCAGCGGAAGAAAAAAAGATACTGGTCGCCCGTATTCA
>JBCCGX010000002.1:0-32050 GCA_039029035.1 Acidobacteriota bacterium
AGAGAATGCCACCGCCAGTGGCGGCGCGCCACAGGAGCTCCCCGGTGTCGGTGTGCAGCGCATAGACGTGGTGATCGAAGGCGCCAAAAATCACCCGTTCACCAAAGATCGCCGGCGAGGACTGCTCGCCGCCCGGGCCGAGCTCGTAGCGCCAACGCTCCTCGCCGCTCACTGCATCGAGAGCGTAGAAACGGTCGTCGTCGGCACCGAAGAAAACGTTGCCATTGACGACCGACGGCGAAGCACGCACCAGAGCTCCGACCGGGAAGCGCCACAGCTCGCGGCCGGTGGTCGCGTCGAGGGCAAAGAGGTGCTCGTTGAACGAGCCGACGAAGAGGCGTCCGTTCCACACCGTGGGGGACGATTCCACCTTGCCACCGGTATCGAAGCGCCACAGAAGTTTAGGTTGGCGCAGGAGCGTGACTGGAGACAAGGCCCCGGTGCGCTCCATGTTGCCGCGAAACGTCGGCCACGGGGCGTCTTTGCCGGAAACCTTGGCTGAGGGAGGCTCGGATGTTGCTGGCGCCTCTTTCAGCGCCTCTTCCGGTGCTTCACCGGCGCCGCCGCCACAGCCGAGGAGTGCGATCGCGAGCAACTTTAGAGTCCGCATGGATGGATTCTATCGGACAGGAGGAGACGGGGCTCTCGCTGCTAGCGCCGGTCTCGGCAGGGGGCTCGAAACTTGGGCTCGGCGCGCATCTCGAGCTGCGCCTGCGCCGAGCTAGAGCGGCGGGGGGACTGCGCTCGATCCCAATCAGATTGTCTGACGCTAATCTTCTCCGACTTCTCCGATGACGATGTCCCAGCCAAGTCCGTGCCTTGCTTCAGGCGCTGAGGCACCGTGCCAGGTAGGACAACCGCTTGAAGCTCCATGCTGCTTCATTGAGCAGCCCAGCGGGCTTCGCCAAAAGCGGCGAAGCCCGCTGCCCCTCGGCAGGCCTCACTATGGCCTACTCCTAGCGCCGCCAGTCGCCGTAGACGGCGAAAGCAGCCCAATAGTAGGGATCACGAAACTCGGGCTCGGCGCGCAGCTCGAGTTGGGCTTGGCGGAGGGCGGCGGCCGGGTTGATGCGCTCCGGTCGTACGGGATCGGCCAGCAGGCGGCGATAGAAACGATCCATGAGTTCGGCCGCGGCGCGGTCCTGCACCCGCCACAGACTGGCGACCAGGCGACGGGCACCGGCAGCGAAGAAGCCGCGAGTGAGGCCGACGAGTCCTTCACCACGAACCTCGGGGCCGAGGGCGGTACGGCAACCGCTCAGCACCACCAGCTCGGCGTCGAGCTGTAGGTTGTAGATCTCGGGCAGGCGCAGGAAACCGTCGCGCGGCTTGCCGTCGACATCATGCATCGACAGCACCAGGGCCGAGAGCTCGGGGTGCTCCGCGTCGATAATGCCGTGCGTGGCGAAGTGCACCATACGATAGTCGCGCAGCCGTTCGCCTGCGACGGCGTCGAGGTTGGCGTCGAAGCCGAGAGACAAGGCCGCTTGATCTTTGCCGGCGTGCGCGGCGATGGCCTCGGCCTCCCAACGGCTCCAGGCCAGGCGCTCGTAAGCGAAGTTGCGCAAGCGGTGGCCGTGCAGCCTCACCGACGCCGCAACGTCGGCTTCAGCCGTCAAGCTGCCGGAGCTGTCGAGCCTGGAGTCTGGCGGACCGAAGACCGGATCGGCCAGGATCGCCAGCCCTTTGGGTGCGGTGGGGCGAGTGGCCAGCGTTCGGCGCTGCACAGCCAGAGCCGAGGCGGAAGGGAGAGCGATGACTTCGTGGCGCGCGAGAAGGGGCTCGGAATCATCGAGAGGGTGCGGCAAGGCGGCGAAGGGTAAGTAATGTAGCGCGCCGTCGGCGACGATCACCAGCCGCTGATCCGTCAGGCGGTGGGCCACCGGGCTTAGGACGATTTCGCTCAGCTGGTGCAGCGCTGCGGCATCGGCGGCCTGCGCCCGCGGATCCAGTAAGCGTAGGCCCTCGTAGGCCCGGCGCGTCGTGGATTCGATCGCCGCCCGCCCGGGTAGCTCGAAGCTGTTGATCGCCTGGTCGGTCACCGACCACAGATAGGTCTTGTCTTCTCCCAGAGCGTATTGCAGCAGGAGAGTTCCCGGGTCGAGCAAGGCGCGAATCGCGCGAGCTCGCAGAGGCTTAGGATGGACGATAGCTCCCCAGGCCGGGCTCTGGCGACGAATCTCGTTGTCGATATCCTCCAGCTGGGTGAGGATCTCTCTTTCCTCGCCGGCCAATCGCTTGGCCTCGATCGACTTCTCCGGCTGACCGAAGAGTCGCCTGCGGCGCTCGGTTCTGAGGCTCAAGCGTTCGAGGAGCCCCTTCTGACGTGTGAGCAGGTCCCTGTTCGCCGTCTGCCTCAGGCCGGCTCTCGATTCCTTCAGCAGGTCGAGCAGGTTGCGTGCGCGAGCTCGTTCGCTGATCTCGAGAGCGTTTCCGGCCCATCCGCCGGTTGGGTCCAAGCGGTGCAGTCGCATCGCGAGGTCCATCGCCAGCTCGAAGGCGGTGGCATGTCGGGCCAGCAGGGAGGTCCGCAGCCCTAGGCTGTCGACATCGGCGCGGCGAGCCTCGAGCAGCTCGAGGGCGCGAGCAGAGTGTCGGTAGGCCGCGTGGATCTGCGGCCCGTCGTGTCCATCAAGCCTGATTCCCTTGGCGCGAGCCAGGGCCACGAGCGCTGCGCTCTCTCCGATCGCATCGCCGGTGGCGCGAAAAATCCCCAGAGCACGCTCGAGTTGTGCGATCGCCGCTGGCGCATCACCGGAGGCCCTCGACACTTCTCCCAGAACAGTCAGAGCGAGCCCCTGGCGCCATCGATGGGCGCCGTGTTCGAGAAGGGCCAGAGCGTCCTCGAGATACTCGGTGGCTCGTGTCAGTTGGCCGGACTCTTTCTCTACCCGTGCGAGATCGATGAGCGTGGTGGCCTCACCCCTGCGATCGCCGTTCTCGCGCCATAGATCGAGAGCCTTCGAGTAGAGCTCGATCGCCGCCTGCTGCTCGCCCTGGGCGGCATGGGACAAGCCGAGATTGGACAGGGTGAGTGCTTCACCGCGTCGGTCCCCGGCCTTGCGTCGTAGAGCGAGAGCGGCTTGCAGAGTGCTGCGAGATCGTGCCAAGTCGCCGAGCCGCCAGTAGGTCATTCCGAGGTTGTTGAGCACCCGGGCCTCGCCGCGGCGGTCGCCCAACTGGCGCCGCGCTTCGAGCGCCAAGCGGTAGGTTTCCAGGGCTTCCTGGAGCCGTCCGGTGCGGCGGTGTATCGAAGCCACGTTGTTCCAGACCGCTGCCTGCTGCTTGCGGTCGCCAGCGCGGTGGTGCAGCGCCAGCGCCAGCTGATAGTGCTGCAGAGCTTGCACCGGCTCGCCCAGTAGATCGAACACACCGCCGAGATTGTTCAGCACCCGTCCTTCCTGGCGGATGTCGCCGATCTGGCGGAAGAGTTGCAAGGCCTGCTGGTAGGGCAGCAGAGCTCCTTGGGGAGTCGTTCGGGCGTGCACCAGGCCGAGGTAATTGAGGGTCCGAGCCTGCCCGGATCGATCGCCCAACTGTCGCCAGAGCACGAGCCCCTCTCGGTAGCGCTCTACAGCCTCTTCGGTCTCACCCAGGCGCCGGGCTACGGAGCCCATTTCGATCAAGGCGCGAGCCGTGCCGCGACGGTCCTCGAGACCTTGCCAGAGAGCCAGCGCCTGGCGAAGCTCGGTGAGGCCGGCCTGCGCCTGACCGAGCTTGCCGTGGATCATGGCGAGCAGGAAGTGGGTGCGGGCGACGGCTGCGTCTTGCTGCAGTCGCCGCCAGGCGACGAGGGCTTCTCGGAGCTGGCTCAGGGCCTGCGCGAGAGCCGCCGAGGTGTTCTCGACGTTGAGCCGCCCGGCCTCGCTGGCGGCCCGCTCGGCAGTCAGGCGGAGTCGATCTTCGACACTGTCACCGACGCGTCGCTCGACACCGAGACTATAGCGGCCCGGCGCGACACCCGGTGCCGGAGAGCGGATCTCGACGACGTACTCGACATCGGCCTTGGCCCGGAAGAGCAAGCTCTCACGACCCCATTGACCGTTCGGGTTGTCGATTTCGATCAACCCCGAGCCATCCGGGCCGAAGAGCCTGAGGATCACATCGATTCCGCCTTGGGTCACCTCCAGGTACAGGTCTTCGTCACGATCCAGTGTCAGGGGGAAGCGATGGGCTTCACCGCCGGCCAGGGTTCGCGCGAGAGACGTGCCAACCTTGGGAAGGTGATGCTCCTCGTCGGCCCGAAGCCCGACCGCGGCAAGTGCGAGCCACATTGGCCACAAGACAAGGGTGGCCCTCACCACCGGCCTATGTTTCGACCCAAGGCTGCCGGTGGCCCCGTCGCCGCCCTCAGCTAGCTCTAGCACTCACCTCCGTCACCGCCCTCTTCCGCTTCCCAGGTGCCCGGGTCGGGGTCTTCTCCCGGCAAACCAGGCCGTTGATAGAGCAGGCCCTTGATTCGTTTCTTGCCGAACATCGATGGCTTCCAGCGGTAGATGACGAAGTCGCATGGGGGAGGCGATTCCCCGCCTTCCGTTTGCACGTTCGGGTTGACCGATCCACAGAGGGTATTGCCATCCGGGCTGGAATAGTCGACCTGCCAGAAGTTCGGGCCGGTATTCGGCACCACTGCGGTGACCTGCTTCGTGGTGCCCAGATGCTCGGGCGCAATGTCGATCTTCGGATCGCCGTCCATCGGCGGAGGGAGGATGGCCTTAGCCAATCCGCTTCGAGAGGTGACTTTCCAGCTACCGTACAAAGGGTGATCTGTCATGGTGTTTCCTCACTTCTCAAGATTGTTGCGTTCCGAGTACTCACCGCGTCGCACACGGAAAGGGAACCGCATCACCTGCGGTGACCCGCCCGCTGGGCTCGACGGTGCCAGCTCCAGGGTGTAATCCGCCGCCTCGAGCCAGGTCGAGTGGATGCTGAGCACCACTTGACCAGCAGCATCGGGGGTTAGCGACTCGCTGTGCCAGAGGACAGGGCCCCCGGTCTGGACGAGGCGACCTCGATACGATGCTGCGGCCGAGTCGGGGGGGAGTTGGAGAGCGAAGGCCATCCACTCGGGCTCGGAGGTCAACGTCAGCTGAACGCTGGGCTCGTCGCCCGGGGCAGAACGCTCCGGGCTGAGGACGATACCCGTGCCTGTCGGTCGCGGTGCCAAGGCCTGGTCGAGCTCGCCTCGCAGGTCGGAGATCCGCGAACCGAGCCACACCGAAGGCAAGATCGCTACCGCTATGAGGCCGAGGACCAGGACGCCTTGCAGCGGCCGGCCGTAGCGCGCCAGCCAGGCGAGCACGGCGCTCCGCGCCACGGTCTTTGTCCCTTCCTCGGCCGCCACTTCGCGCAAACCTTGCACCAGCCGCTTGCTGAGCTCGAGCTGTTCCAAGCACTGCGAGCAGTCGAGGTAGTGCTCCTCGAATTGCCCTGCCTCTCCGGCTGTGAGCTGGCCCAGCAAGTAGCGCTCCACGATGTTGTGCTCCTCGATGCTCGAGTGATCCATCGCCTGTCTCCTTAACCCGCTTGCCGACTTGAGTCGTGCGTTGGCGAGTCCCCGTCTACAGAGTGCATTATTCGGCGCGCTATCTCACCCGAATTTGAAAATCTCATGTTTCAGCCTCGCTGAAGCCCGGCAGCCTCTGCCTCTTGTGGTAGCGCTGCACCAGATCCTTGAGCCGTCCGCGAGCCCGGTGTAGAACGCGGTTGAAGTGGAGGCTGGAGAGGTCAAAGGCGGCGCAGATGTCTTCTTTACGGTGCTCGGCGATAAAGAAGCGAAAGAGGATCTGGCGGTCGCGCTCGGGCTCGAGCTCGGCCAGCAAACGGCGCACGATGGTGGCGTTCTCTTTTGCGAGCAGGCGAGCCAACGGGCTAGGCGCGGGATCGGGTGGCGGCGCCACGTCGTCCGCACCGCCGCCCGAGACCGTTGGCTGTTTGACCCCTTTGCGGTATTCGGCGATGAACAGATTGCGCGCGATCTGACGGATGAAGGCGGCGAGCTTGTCGGGATCGCGCAACTCGCCGTCACGGACCTTCTCGAGTGCCAGCCTGAAGGTCTCCTGGTGCAGGTCGTCGGCCCGCGCCGGATCACGAGTGAGCTCGAGCAGCAGAAACTTGACACCGCGACTGAAGCGCTCGACCATCTCGACTTCGGCCTGAGCTTCGCCGGCCAAGATTCGGCGCACCAGCTCGGCGGGAGCCGCTGGGGAAGTCGGATCCAGAGGTGTCATCATCGACGCTGCAAGCGGTCTGAGCGGAATATGGCGAACCTCTCCACGATACATGAGATTGCCGTCCTCGTCGATGTGCTCGCGAACAATCCGAGTGGATTAAAATGTCGGCTGGGGAACCGCTCGGCGCCGGCACCGAGCGGTATCGTTTCGGGGTCGGTCGAATCTCGAGCAGGAGGTCGCATGGAGGAGAGTGGACACGACGGGTCGCCGAAGGACGGGCTGCCGAAAGATGATTCGTCGGAGGACGACGTCCTCGCGGTCGCCCGTCGAATTTTCCAAGAGAAGGTCCCCTTCCATCGCACCCTCGGCTTCGAGATCGCGGTCGACACGGCCGATCGCGTCGCCCTGCGCTTCGATTTTCGCCAGGGTTTGATCGGTAACCCGGTGCGCGGTGCCCTGCATGGTGGGGTGATCTCCGCTGCCTTGGACTCGATCGGCGGCTTGGTCGCCTTCGTCGATCAACTGGAGAAGATGCCAGAGGCGAGCAGCGAAGAGAAACTGGCTCGCTTACGGCGCATCGGCACCGTCGACCTACGGGTGGACTACCTGCGGTCGGGCGTCGGCGAGTACTTCCTGGCGACGGGCGAGGTGCTCCGGGCCGGCAACAAGGTGGTGGTGACCCGCATGGAGTTGTGTAACGACGCAGGCACCAGGATCGCAGTTGGCACCGGGACCTATCTGGTCAGCTAGCCTGCCATTCGTCCGTCGAGCTCGAGCTCGGCGGCGACGCCTTGCATTGCTTCCAGCACGTTGCCGACGTGTTGCCAGAGCTCCAGCTTGTCGTCGAAGCATTGCTGGCTGAACGCCGCGGCGGCTTCCTGGACTTCCTGACGGTCGACGGCGGCGCAGAAATGCTTGTCCTTCCAGTTGCGCTTGACCGACTTCACTTTCATTCGCCGCAGGTCCTTCTGCGGCCGCACGTAGGCCCCAGCGATGATGATGCCGGTGATCTCGTCGCAGGCGCAGAGGGCAAAGTCCATCGGTGCTGCGGGGTGCACTCCGCTACCGGCGGGGTTGTGGGCCAGGATCGCTTGCACGACCTCGTCGGGACAGCCACGCTGGCGCAGGATGGGGGCGCCCTCGGCAGGGTGCTGCTCGGTCGTCGGATGAATCTCCCAATCGAAGTCATGCAGGAGGCCGGCCAGACCCCAGGCCTCGGGATCGCCGTCCAGCTTCGGGGCATACCAGCGCATCGCTGCTTCGACGGCCAGCATATGGCGCCGCAGGCCAGCGTCCTGGACGTGCTCGGTCAAGATTTCCCACCCGGTCGCTCGATCCATCGCAGGCTCCTTGGTCATCTCTGGGGGGCGCGATCTTAGCAGGGACGGCCGACGGCGGTTCAACCTCGGCCGGTGATTCGATACCATGGGCCGAGCTCGACGCACGCGGGACAATACCGATGAAAACGACCCTTCTGCCGACCGACGACGCGGTGACGCTCGAATTCGAAGCGGTGCCGGAGGTGGAGAAGTTCTTCACCGACGTCAAGGCGCAAGCCGGCTTCTATATCCAGCTCAATCGTGAGCTCAAGCAATACCAGCGCCTCACCTTCACCGCTATGGCGCCGCCGGCCTTCGAGTTCGGCTTCGAAGCCGAAGTGATCCAGGTCGTGCCTGGGCACGCTGGCTGGGGAACCGCCTTTCAGCTCTGCTGGCGGCCCGGACAGTCCGAGGAGCTCGATCGCAAGCTGAAAGGCCGTTCCCGGCGCGACAACAAAGACGACGCCTCGGTCAACTCGCCGCTGTTTCGCATCAAGAACATGAATCCCACCGAGCGTTTCCTGCTCGCTACCAAGGCTTCGCGGACCGAGCGCCAGATCCTGCTGCGAGATACTGCACCCCAGGTCCTGCTCGGCCTGCTAGCCCATCCCCGGTTGGAGGCCAAGGAAGTTCTGGAACTGGTCAAGTCGGCCCACGCTACGGGGGCTATGATGGACCGGGTGGCGGGCAACCGCAAATGGATGTCGAACCCCGAAGTGCAGCTAGCTATTCTCAAGAGCCCCAAGACCTCGCCGCCTCTGGCGATCAAACTGCTCGAGACCGCTCGCACCCAGGATCTGCGGATGCTGGCTAAGAGCTCCGCAACGCGCGAGCAGGTGCGCCGCGCCGCGCTGCGGGTCTACCTCAAGCGCACCGGGCAGAAGAAGTAGACCGAGTAGGAGAGCTGTCAGGAGAGCTTCGGAAAGAGGTAGCCGAAGCCGCGCCGGGTGAGAATGTAGTGCGGCTTGCGCGGTGAGGCCTCGATTTTCTTGCGTAGCCGGTAGACGTGTGTCCTGAGGGTGTCTTCGTAGACGTCTTCGTTGGGCCACAGGCGTCGCAGCAGAAATCCTGTGAGCATAGTGTGCCCAGCGTTGCGCATCAGGATGTAGAGCAGCTTGTTCTCCGTCGGCGTGAGCACAACCGGCTGGCCAGAGACCCAAGCGGTCTGGCGGGCGAATTCGATTTCCAGCCGATCATCGATCCGCGCTCGGGGCTCCTGGGCATAGGAGAAATCGCCGATTCGCCGTAGCAGGCGCTCGACCCGAACGATGACCTCAGCCGGCTCGAAAGGCTTGACGATGTAATCTTCTGCCAGTCGGCGTATGGTGTCGACAACCGTGCGGGTGTCACTCACCCCGGTCAACATGATGATCGGCAGATCGATGAACTCCTGGATCCGAGCGCAAAGCTCGATACCGGTCATGCCCGGCATCATGATGTCGATCACTGCTAGATGGGGTAAGCCGCGAGTCTCCAGAATCTCTAGCGCTTCCTGGCCGGACGAAGCCGACCAGACCTTGTACCCAGCAAGCTCGAACTCCGAACGCAGTAGCTCGGAGATCGCCAGATCGTCGTCGACCGTCAAAATACGATGATTGGCCTGCGGCCAGACCGCGGAGTCGCTCGGCATGCTCATCCCCCCAGAGGTGGCGGAGAAGCAAACTACCTGCCGTTCGATTCCTTCCCCTTGTTCGCCAGGGCCTCACCAGCGAAGCGCCGCATAGCGAATTGGGCAATTATAACGATTGCAGCCGAATGGTACAATTAGACGCCCAAATTCAAGAGATCTGTGGAACACCCACCGTGCGACTGGCCTTCCACGGGTAGTGGTTCCAATCCAGCCAGTAGCCACCGATATCGTTCATCAACTGAGCGAATTCAGCAAAATCGATCGGTTTGACCAAGTAGCTGTTGGCCCGGTGGTTGTAAGCTCGGCCGACATCCGTATCGGCACGGGACGTAGTCAAGATCACGATGGGCATCTCGTCGAACTGGCCTGAAGTCCTGACCTGGTTGAGCACGTCGAGTCCGTCCACTTTGGGTAAGCGCAGATCGAGCAAGACCATCTGTGGGCGGGGGAATTGTTCGGTGTCGGCATAGGCTCCGCGGCCGAACAAGTAGTCTAGCGCTGCTTCGCCATCGCTAATGTGAGTGATCTGAGCTGCCGGGTGGTTCCTGAAGCTACGCATGACCAATTCGGCATGATCATCATTGTCCTCGACGAGCAAGATATGAACCGGGTAACTGATCTCGAGGTTTTTCGTCACGGCGATTTCCTTGGCGGTGGTTCCGAGGGGTTGAACAAGCTTTTGGACGAGAGGACGGTGTCCGAGAGACCTGCCTGTCGAAGGTCGGGCAGAGACGGCTTGGCCCCGGGGCAAGGGTGCGGTTTCGCTGTCCCAAAGCGAGGCCGCTGGAAAGATCTGAGGGGAGTATTGCATCGCAGTAACATGACGTTACCTATGACAGCACGAACCCATAAGAGTGCGTCATCGGGCGGGCACCATCGGGCCCCACGACAGCTGGGCTGGGGCAGCGAGGCGGATACTCGGCTCGTCGCGCCGGGTGATCAGACCTGGGATGGGGGGAAAAGACTGCGCCAAACAAGGAGGGGCGCCGCCCCGCGAGCGGGCGGCGCGAAGCTACAATCGACTTCCGCCAGGACGGCGTAAAGAGGCTCGTAGCAGCGGTGAGGTCAGGGCTGGAGAGAGTGAGCCCCGACAAACGTTGCGGAGGTTGAGGTAGGCTTCATCGGACTTGGCGATGGGCGGCTCATGCAGCCGCCTGGGGTGTGGCGATCGAAGTTTCATCCAGCGCTACGAGTTGCTCGAGCTTGCGCTGCAATTGCTCGTGGCGAAAGGGCTTCTTCAGAAAGTCGATGTCGCGAGCTCCACCGAGCAGCTCACTGAGGGTCTCGCGATCCTGGGTGTAGCCGGAAATGAAGACGATCTTGGTCTCCGGGCGGTCCGCCTTGATCGTCTGCGCCAGCTCCAGCCCGTCCATGCGCGGCATGACGATGTCGGTCAGCAGGAGGTCGATCGGACCGTCATGCTGCTGGGCCAGCTCGACGGCGGCGACGCCGTCCGCCGCAGCCAGCACATGCCAGTTCCTCTGTTGTAGGAAAGCCCTGAGCACCAGCTGCATGGTGGGGTCGTCTTCGGCCAACAGCAAGGTTCCCGGCCGGCGTTGGTGTTCGACTTGGCGTATCGCCGACTCAGCCGGCTGCTGGTTGCTTGCCCTGGGCTCCTGAGCTACCGCGGTTCGAGGAAGATAGACCCTGAAGACGGAGCCGCGACCCGGTTGACTCTCGACGCGGATCTGGCCGCCGCTCTGCTTGACCCAGCCGTAAACCATCGACAGCCCGAGGCCGGTGCCGTTGAGGTTGGCCTTGGTCGAGAAGTAAGGCTCGAAGATTTTTTCGTAGCTCGATTCGTCGATCCCGTAGCCAGTGTCGCGTACCTCCAGCAGTACATAGCGGCCGCGGTGAATCCCGAAGTGAGCAGGGGAAAGGTGGTCGAGGGTCAGCTCGCGGGTCTTGAATGTCAGGCGTCCGCCCTCCGGCATAGCTTTGAGGGCGTTGGCTGCGAGCTGCGCCAGGATCGCCTCCGCTTGGTTGGGGTCGACGCGTACAGCGTCCGGGCCGGCTCGTAGGTCGACCTCGACCTCGACCGTGTCTGGCACCTCGGGGAGCAGTTGCCGTGCCGCCGCAGAGACGATGGGATCGAGAAGCACAGGTCGGCAATCGAGCAACTGCTGCTGACTGAAAGCGAGCAGCTTCTTGACCTGATCGCTGGCCAGATGTGCAGAGTTGGCAATCTTCTCTAGGTAGAGAGCCCGATCATCGCTGGATTCGCTGTGGCTCGCTAAGTCACAGAAACCAACGATGCCGGCCAGCAGGTTGTTGAAGTTGTGCGCCACGCCGCCGGTCACCCGGGCGATCGCTTCCATCTTCTGAGCTTGCGCAAGCTGGCGAATTTGTCGCTTGCCGACCGCCATCGGCTCCGTTGGGACCCCCGACTGAGAGGGCTCGACCGAGCGTCGCCGCCGTGAGCGACGGCTGGCTGGTCTGCTCTGATCGGCAGCCGTTGGTGTGAGCAGCCGTAGATCGAGCAAGGGATCGTGCGCGGGCAGATGTGCGAGTCTCTCAACGGACGACATGACTTCCCTTCCTAAACACTACGCGGGCCTACCGGTGCCCTCGACGGCTCGTTCGGCGCTATGGGGTGACCGCCGAGTTGATTGGGCTACTAGACCGCATCAAAATGACGTTCCAGATGACGCGTCGATGGTTTTTCTGGCCGGGTTGTGAGAGGCGACCGCGAGCTGTGCCACAGCCCGCAGCAGACTCGGTAAAGGGCTCGGCTCAGGTCGCTGCACCGTCGTCGTGCGGCTCCACCGGCACTTCGATCAATTGCTCTTCGCCGAAGGGCAAGCAGAGGCTCATAGCATCGGCCGCCTCGTACTCGACCTGGAACTCGCCCAAGCGGTTGCTTCGGGTGGCGGCCAGAAGCTCGTCGCCGGCGACGAGATAGACCGGTAGGCCGGATAGGGGTTTGAGCGGGTCTTTGCGGTCGGCGAGTTGGCCGACGATCGTTGCAGCAGCGGATTGGGGTGCTTTGTCGAGCCGTATGTCGAGGCAGAAATCCTCCACTTCATAGAGCAGGTGCCGGCTCGTGGTCCCGCTACGGCGGGTGCCGGCGGCCATGGCACGGCTCGCGGTATCGAAAATCAGCTTGGCTTGCATCGGCGTGCGGCGACGTAATATTTCGGATCGGTCGAATCGTTCCATGATCGATTCCTCCAGGGCGGAACGGCAGCTGCTCGAAAGACGCTACCAACGAGAAAAGACAAGTCAGGAATGAGTTCTCGAAGCAAGCTAGCGGTTTCCGATCCCAAGAGTCCGATCAGGCGGCGCTGGCCACGGACTTGAGTCTCTCGCTCAGCTCAAATGATCACTCGACCCTCTCCATGGCAGGCATTAGAGAAAATCAATATGACGATCTATATGACGGGTGCATGACATCTTCCGGGGGGCTTTCACACGCTCAACCCTCCCTCGCGCTTGCTCGCTCTACCAACAGAGCCTACTGCTCTAGCCGTCATTTCCGGCGGGGCCACTTAACAGCCCGCGCAGGGCTTTCCGATCAGGACGAAGGGGGCCCAATGGTAGGGCTGTGGATGGCTCTGGCGGAGCTCCAACATGGCTTGTCGCACCGCCTCCGCCCGGTCGTCGGTGGTGGCGAGCCGGCGGTATAGCAGGGTCATGAACTCGGCTGTCGAGGCGTCGTTGACATCCCACAAGCTCACCAGGGCGGAACGTGCGCCGGCGTAGAGCAGACCCCGGGTAAGGCCGATCAGCTCGTCACCGCTTTCGACCGCGTGGGTCCCCGTGGCGCAGCCGGACAGCACCACCAACTCGGCCTCCAGCTCTAGCTGGTAGAGATCGAAGAGGGTCAAGCGCGAGGTACCCAGCTGGATGGCCGAGAACATCGGGTTGTCGAGCCGAAAGAAGCCGTGGGTCGCGATGTGCACCAGCCGACTGGACGGACCGTGGTCGCGCAAGCGGGCCTCGGTGGCCGCTTCGCCGACGAAGAGCTCGGAATCCGGCAGGGAAGCGGCTACGGCTTCTACTTCGTCGCGGATCTTCGGCGTCAGCTCGTCCGGCACTCCGAGCACCAAGGCGCCGGAGCTGGAGGCTTCGGGCTTGGCGCAGCACATGGCGAGAACGCTGGCACTCGGAGCGTAAGAGAGGGTAAAGCGATCGATCAGAAAGCGGTCGCCGTCCCAGAAGGCATGGAAGGGGAGGTAGTGCAATGCGCCGTGCGGCACGATAATCAGCCGGTCCGCTTCGAGGTGCTCTTCGATCGGCGCGACCAGGGCGTCATAGAGCTCACCGAGGTGCGCGAGCGCGTCGTGGTAGATCCTGGCGCCGAAGACCTCCAGGTAGTCCGGCGTGAGCTGGAACTTGGCCAGCTGGAAATGCAGCAGCTGTTGGTGGGATAGGACCGCATCGACTTTGCCCAGGGGTTGCACTGTGAGCCGATCGGCGCCAAGCACAGCGACGAAGAAGGTGCCGCGGGCAGCGAAGTACTCGAGCAACAGGGTTGCTTGAGGCAGCGCGGCGCGCAGAGTCTCGAGGTCGAGGCTGCCGGCGGCCTGCAGCGAGCCGAGCTCTAGGTCGCCTGAACGGATCTCGGCCAGGAGGCGTAGGACGCGCTCTTCCTGCTCGCGGCAACGCTGCCGCAGATGCGGCAGGTCGCTGGCCGAGACCGCTGTGGGGGTCTCGGTCTGTCGCGGCGCGGTGGCATCACGCCGTCCTGTCGGCTCGGCCTGCCGGGCGAGCTTCGATTCGCACAAGTTGATCTGGCGGTAGGTCCAGTTGAGCTCCTCGCGGCGTTGGCGAAGCTCATCGACCAGCGCCTGGTGGCTGTGTCTCGCCGCCGGCAAAGCATCGGCGCGGAAGGCGACGAGGTCGGCCAAGCTGCGCGACTTCGCCTGCTCCATGTAGAGCAGGGCGGCGGCCTGGTCGTCGGCGCTCGGCGCGTCGGCCAAAGTCATCCAGATCAGACTCTCGTAGATCTCGTATTTGTCTTCCAAGAAGGCGATCTTGAGCTCTTCACCGCGCAGATGGCTGTGCAGGTCTTCCAGCGCCTCATGGGCTTGACGAAAGGTCGCGAGGGCTGCCAGACGATTGCCCAGCGCCTCTTCCACCTGGCCGAGCAAGTGATACGCGCGGCAGGTCGTGGCCGGTACTTCGATCGCCTGCAACTGCGCGAGAGCCGAGAGGCAAAACTCCCGGGCGGCGCGCGGCTTGTCTTGGGCCAGTTCGAGGCGAGCCAGGAGCAGTTGGCACAGAACCGCCTTGCCGGCCTGGCCGAAGCGCCGGAAGCGCGCCATCGCTCGGTCAGCCGATTGCCGGGCTGAAGAGAAGTCTCCTTGCTGTTCGAGGATCAGGGCTCGATAGAGGTCGATCGTTGCCGGCCAGATCCGGTTGCCCTCTTGGCGGAAGAGCTCGTGTGCCTGGGCGAAGAGCTCGAGCGCCTGTTGCACGACGCCCTGCCGGCCAGCGGCGATGGCGCGGAAGGTCATGGCCTTGGCGGCTTCATAGCCGTTGCCGAGCTTCTCGAAAGCAGTGAGAGCCCGGTCGGCGAAGTGCGCGCCGTCGGCCGTCAGATTGAGCTCGAGATAGATTTCGGCCTGATCGAGGTCGCACAGAGAGCTATGGTAAGGATCGGCCAAGTCGGCTAGCTGGTGGCGCGTCTTGCGGTAGAGCTCGAGGGCGCGAATGTACTGGCCGCGCAGGAAGTAGAGGTAGGCGATGTTGTAGTCAGCCTGGGCAGCAACGGGCCACATCTCATGCTGCTGGCAGTGGTCGGAGAGCTCTTCGTAGGCCGCCAGAGCAGCGGGAAGCTCGGTCAGCCCGATCCGGCAGACGGCGATGTTGTAGAGTGCCGCGGCGACGTCTTGGGGCTCACCGTCGGTACGAAAGGCGGCCAACACGCGCTCGAAGCGTTGCAAGGCTTCGCCGAGCTGGCCTTGTCGCATGAAGATCTGCGCTTCGTTGCTGTCCAGCCTGGCGAGCAGCAGCGGTTCCTTGTGTTGCTCGAAGATCTCCCGCGCCGCGACGGCAGCGGTGAAGGCCGCTTCGTAGCTCCCGACCAGGATCAGTGCGTGGATCGAGCTCGACAACGTGATCGCCGCATCGACCTCGGCGCCCTGGGCTTGGAAGAGCCGGGTGGCGGCACGGTAGTGCTCGAGGGCGCCGTCGTAGCGCCCGGCGACATAAGCCAGGTTGGCGAGGGACTTGGCGGCCAGGGCGCGGCCAAAGTCGTCGTCCAGCTCGTCCGCCAGCCAACGGCTGGCGCGCGCCAGCCGCTCGGCCAGCTCACGATCCTGGCGCAGGGCCTTGAGGACTTCTTGGCTGAGCCGTTCGAGAGCCGTGCGGTTGCGCAGACTCGGGCGTCGGGCGAGCAGCTCGGCTCGTTGGGCATCGCCCTCCAGATGGGCCAGCTCGTCGATCCAGCGGCCTAGCTGCCCGTCGGTCGCCAAAATAGTTCCTCAGCATTCCACAGCGTGTGATGCGGCAGGACCGCAGGACGAAAGTTACCCAGGCTCGACCGAGCACCGACCAGGACGTTGGGGCTCACTAGGCTGAGGACCGGCAGATTCTCGGCCACCAACTCTTGCACTCTGTGGTAGCGTTCCCGCCGGGCCTCGAGATCGAGGGTGGAGCGTTGCTCGTCCATGAGTCGGTCGATCTCGGCCTGCCAGGCGCCTTCTGGCGCCTGACCCAGGCGCCAGAAGTGATTGCTCCCGGAAGAGGTCAGCACACTGACCATGGGATTGGGGCCGCCGCTGCCACCGCCTAGAGCGATCAGACATAACTCGTAATCGAAGCTCTGCAGCAGGCGTTCGGAAACGGCGCCGAGGCTCAGGGCAGCAACTCGAACCTCGACACCCAATGGGCGCAGATCCTCCTGGATGACAGTGGCGGCCGCCGTCATTTCGGGCCGGCTGGCGACGGTCAACAGCGACAGCTCCACCCGTTGCCCGCGGTCGTCGTGCAGGCGGCCGGCGTCATCCCAGCCAAACCCGGCCCCGGCGAGCCGCCGCCGGGCGTCCTCCAGTGAGGTCTTTGGCGGCACCAGATTGGCGCTAGGCCAGTCCCTGCTGCCGGGAGAAACGAGCGCCGCCAGAGGTGTTGCTCGACCCTGGAAGACCAGGCGCACCAGGCCTTCGACATCGATCGCTGCGCGCATCGCCCGGCGGAAGGCCAGCTGGCGGAACCAACGCTGCTTGTCCGCAGTGTTGGGCAGGCCCTTGGATGTGAGGTCGTTGAGGTTGAAGAACAGGAAGTAGAGGTCGAGGCCGGCGCCCAAGTCTGCGAGCTGCAGCTCGCTTTGTGACGCCTGCCGGTTGAGCAAGGCGAAGTCCGCTGGACTGATGCGATCGGCGATGTCCAGGTCGCCAGACATCAAACGCAGGGTCTGGGCCTCCTTGGCGACGAAGAGAAAGACTAGCTTATCGAGGTAGGGTAGTGGCTGGCCGGCGGCGTCGCTCCGCCAGTAGAAGGGGTTGCGCTCCAACACCAACCGTTCGCCTGGAACCACCTCGCTCAGGCGGAAGGGGCCCAGTCCGGCGATGTCTTGGGGGGCCACATCGAGGCCCCAGGCTTGACGCAAGTGGCCCGCCCGGTAGATCGGCTCGAGGCGATGGCGGGGCAGGATGGCGATGCCGTCGAACAGGCGTTCGCCAGCGGCGTAGGGTTCCGCTAGCTCGACCTCGACCGTCAGGTCGTCGATTCGCCGCACGTCTGGTGCCACGCCGCCGACCCGCAAGAGGGCGCGTTCAGGGGAGCCGATGGCTTCATCGAGGTAGACCTCGAAGGAGAAGAGTACGTCATCAGCCGTCGCCGGATGCCCATCCGAGAAGCGCAGGCCGGGGCGCAGCTGCAGGGTGATGCGCCGCCCGTCTGGTGTCGTCTCCCAAGACTCGGCCAGCGCCGCCACGGGCTCCTGGGTCCGACGATCGATGTGCACCAGATTGGCCGTCATGCGATGGACGATCGCGCGCGACTGAAGATCAGTGACGAGCACTGGGTTGAGCGTCAAGGGCTCGGCCGAGAGCGCGACCACCAGACGCCCACCGGAGTGCCCGATCTCGACCGTCTCGCCAGAGGCCGATCGAACAGGAACCTCGGCCGGCGGCGTGGCTGGTCGAGTGCACGCCAGAATAGCTAGCAAGGCCGCAGTCAACCGCCAGCGCGGCGCGGCTTGGGCGCGCAGCTCTTTCCCCTTCCCTATTTGCATGGTTTCCACCCAGCACTGATTCTATGAAAGAACCGGTCCTGCGGCAGGTGTCTTGGAAATATTTCAGTGATCCCTGTGTGTTTATTCTCCTACCGACCATTCGGCACGATGTCGTCGCTCAATTTGAGACCGCTCGATTTTCTATTGCCAATATCTTGGTGGTGGCTATATTTCAAGGTTTTCTCGGTCGATGCCATGTTTGTCGTCATGTTCACTGTCTCCTACCGTCATATTGGTAGTCGTCATGTTCGCCGGCATATTGCGCCTGTTATGTGATCTGTAACTTCGACGTCATCTTTTTTGTCAGGTTGAGATCATCAAATGGATTTGTCGAGAACACAAGACAGGGACTGATCGAACGCATAGTCAAGAACTTGACTGTTTATCGGCGCATTGTTTCGGCGATGCGTCGTTCGAGGCCGGATGCTCGGGCATGGTCGTCGCGAGCTGCTGGCGAACAGGTTCCCGCGTCAGCGCCCTCCGGGTTGACTTCGGCCTTCATCCGCAGCGAGCCGATTCGACCGAAATCTCCTCATCGGTTCTCCCGGGGGGCGCTGCTTTTTCGAGACCTGGATGATCGGCAGGTGACGCGTTTGGATCGGCGGTCTGAATTGGCTCCCGTCGACATCGACTCACAACGTCGCAACTGGCAGAAGATAGGAGGGTTTGATGTTAGCTCGTACCACCCGTTCGTTGCTCCTTATCGTCGTTCTCGCACCCTTGGGGCTCGCACCCGCACTAGCGCAACCGCCAACTTCGCCGCCCGACAACGACTTCATCCTGCGCGGCTCGGCGACGGGCCTGGCGTCGGTTCTGGCGAGCCACGGGCTGACCGAGATCGACCGCCTCGACTCGCAGCCCGCGGGGGAGGATGTCTGCCTGGTGCGCGCCGACGCCATGGCGGATCCGCAGCAGGTGGTTGACGACCTGAGCCTCGAGCCAGCGGTCAACGCGGTGGAAGAAGTCTTGCTCGCCAACCTACCGGAGACCTACAGCAGCATGGACCTCGAGCCGCTGATGTCGGTCGTAACCGGGGCGCTGGGCGACGCCAGCACCGTGGCTTTCGGTACCGATGCGGCGGGGAACAGTCGCTCGGTCTGGACCAGCTATGTCGATCAGACCGCTGCCCAGATCCTTCGAATCAGCGAAGCGCAGAGTACCTATGACGGTAGCGGAGCGATCGTCGCGGTCATCGACTCCGGCATTGACCCTGACCACCCGCTCTTCGCCGGCCACTTGGTACCGGGCTACGATTTCGTCTTGGATCAGCCCGGAACCGCGTCCGAATGGTCTCTACTCAACGAGTCGAGTATGGCGATCCTCGGCGAGTCTTCGATGGCGATTCTCGGCACCGAGGATACGGTGCGGATCAATGAGTCGTCGATGGCGATTCTTGGTGATCATCAGGCCAACGATCTGGTGGTCGAAGACATTCCGCCTGCCTTCGGCCACGGCACCATGGTCGCAGGCATCATCCACCGTGTCGCGCCGGGCGCCAAGATCATGCCGCTGCGGGCTTTCGACGGCGACAGTACCGCCAGCCTGTTCAACATCGTGCGCGCTATCCACTACGCGGTAGACAACGGTGCGACGGTGATCAACATGAGCTTCAGCCTCGAGACTTTTTCTTGGGAGCTGGTGCGGGCAGTGGGCTACGCTCTGTCGAACGGTGTGAGGCTGATCGCTTCGGTGGGCAACGCTGGCAGCAACATAGTGGTCTTCCCTGCCGGCTTGCTCGGCGTCTTCGGTGTCGCGTCGTCGGACGATGTCGACAGCCTGAGCGGCTTCTCCAACTTTGGTCTGCTTCAGGCGACCATCGCGGCGCCGGGCGAGAACGTGATCACGGCCTACCCGGGCGGCGGTTGGGCAGCAGCTTCCGGTACCTCGTTCGCCGCGCCCTGGGTCAGCGGTGCGGTCGCCTTGTTTGCCGACAAAAGGGGAAGTGGTGGTCCAGGCGAGGTGAGGACGCTCGAGATCCTCAGTGCTCTCGGAGCGGACGATCCGCTTTATGGGGCCTCACCCAACAGTGTGTTCCACGAACGGCTCGACATCAAGGCGGCCCTCGACTCAATTAGCGAGGGGGGCGCAGGACCGTGGTGGTGGGGTAATTGAGCTACACGATTGGGGGTTTTGCATTGTCACTGGTCAAAGTGGCGATTTTGCCTCTCAGGCACGCTGACGAGCGTCGATCGGGCAACTCTCGCGCTGGAGGTGGGCGATCGAGCTTCGATCACGAGGTTGATCGTGGCGACAACTGACGATCGACGCTCGATCGCCGTATGCGCGGCCTCGACTTGACCGGAACGAGCGGAACGAGCGTCGTCGCGGTCATCTCGACTCGGTTTGATCGGCGATCGAGGCTCGTTTGCCAGTTGATGGGATGCGAGATAGGGCGATCGACGGTCGATTGACTCTTTGACCGTCACGCGAGTTGTAATTTTTCAGTGATTGGAATTGTCAGGTTTGGAGTGTGGAATGACACTCGGCATCCGGTAAAAGTCGCGCCCGAGTGGGCGAAGGGTAAGCAAATCTCGCCGGATTCCAGGTGTGAGACCCGATGACTCGAGAACAATCCAGGAACGACCCTGGAAGGATCTTTGCCAAGTCTGATCGAGCCGCGAAGAGAGCTTGCCGGCGTGCGGCGAGGCGCAAGGGGCGCGCTGAGGTCGCATCGGATCCGGCTGATGTCTACAGCCGGATCATGCTGACGGGGGTCTTGGCCCTCGGCTTGGCGGGTGTGGCGGGCGGCGGTTACGCCGTGGCCAAACTCCAGCAGGCGGTCGAGTCGGAGCTCGAACCCTCCCGAGTTGCGGGGCCATACCCCGGTGCGGCAGTCCTCCCGGCACAGCTGGTCGAGGAGGGGTATGGCCCCTCGCCTCTGACGTGGGCTGTAGGTTTGGTTTTTTCGCTGGCGGTGGCCTTTGCCGTCGCACGCTGCCTCGAGCGATGTATTGCGTGCCCGCTCTCTCGTCCGGCAGCCACCGCCAGCGAGCTCCCGGGGGGAGCTGCCGTCGTCATTGGCCCGGCTCTCGACACCCGGATGCCGATCACGCTGGCGTTGACTCACGGCTGGCGATCGTCGGAACGGACAGTTCGAAAGGTAAGTTTTGGCAAGTCCTGACAGGAAAGTGTTGGCGCGCGTGCGCCCTTCGGGTCAGTTGTCGGTCCTCTTTGGCAGTCGATGGCTCCTCCTCGACTCGCTGTGTCCCGGAGGGCGCCGCTTTTTTTCGGCGCCGACAGGTTCTCGCCCAGTGCTTTCCGATCCAACTCCTGCTCCCCAGCCGCCGGCTCTCGGGCAGGAAGGAAACTCGAAAGCAGACGGCGGCTCGGAGAGCGAGTTATTGAAATTTATGGATTTCAACGTCATTTAGGCCGTCAGATTGCTCGCCTATTCTCATTCTCAGCCGGTCAACGAAGTATCTTGAAGCCGGTCGTCGACGACCTAGTCGTTGAATCCACTGAGGTGATCTAGAGCACTTTCCTGCTGTATAGCTCGAGGGACTCAGTCGCCAGGCTGAGTCCGATCCTTTCCAAACGCAGAGTCGGACGTGATCTGAGATCACATGACTCTTAGCAGAAAGTCGCGGCCAGGTTGGTAGTGGCAGGGCCGCGTGTAGTGCAGTTAACCCAGGCCCGGAATTGGCCCGGCAAAGGCCCCCTGGCCGGCCAGTCGCCCGAGTACGGGCGAGAAGGAAGAGGTTTGCCATGATCCCAAAACGCAACGTGTTGCTGTGCCTTGCTAGCGCGTGGTTGCTCGCGACCTTGCTGCGATGGCCCGCGCCGCGCCTCGTCGACACTGAAGTCATCGAGACACAGCACGGCGGATTGACCGCTAGCTGAGAAGCGCTGGCGCGAGACCGTTCAGGCGGTGAGGCGACTGATAGGAGCGCGACGATGAGGACGAGAGACTTACGAGGCGTAACATTGTCGAACCCACTGGGACGACAGGCTTGGCAAAGGGCTGGAGGTGTCAGCAAAGCGGTCCGCAGGCTCTCTATGATCGGCTTGTTGGGGCTGATGTCAGCCTGTTCCTGGGGCTCGCCGTCGTCGACTTGCTGCGACGGTTTTGGGGGCGAGGCGTCGAACAACGCCGGGGTTTGGAGCCGTGCGGGGTTCGAGTCGGCTGGCGAGGGCTCGCCAGGGCTGTGGAGGGCGGGCTGGGGCTATGGCGCCTATGCCCTGGTCCTGGCAGTCGTGCTGCTGCTTTTCGTCCGTGCCCTCGATCGTAAGAGGATCCGCGGCGCCGAGCTGGCGCGGGCCAACGAAGTACTGAAGCGTGAGATCGCCCAGCGCCGGGAGCGGGAAGAGGAGCTTCAGCGCGAGAAAGAGAAAGCGCAGGCAGTGCTCGACGTTGCTGAGGTCGTGATGGTGGCGATCGACCCGCAGGGCAAAGTGAGCCTAGTCAACCACGCCGGCTGTCGCTTGTTGGGCTATTCGGAAGAGGAGATCCTGGGCAAAGACTGGGCCGAGCACTTCGTGCCCGATGAGTTGCGCGACGACGTGCGGGCTCGGCTCGGCAACCGCCACGCGAACAACGCCTACTCGTATCCGGTGCAGACCGCCGACGGCGAGGTTCGGCTCTTGGAATGGCGCACCGCCCGGCTGCCAAGGCACGATGATCAGCCAGCCGGAACCCTGAGCTCGGGCTCTGATATCACCGAGATCCGGCGCCTGGCAGCGGCAAAGGAGACGGCCGAGATCGCCAGCCGTGCGAAGTCGCAGTTCCTGGCCAACATGAGCCATGAAATCCGCACGCCAATGAACGGCGTCATCGGCATGCTCGAGCTGCTCAGCGAATGTGAGCTCTCGGGGCGCGAGCGACGCTTCGCCGATACCGCCTATCGCTCGGCCAAGAGTCTGCTCGACATCCTCAACGACATCCTCGACTTCTCCAAGATCGAAGCCGGCAAGCTGGAGCTCGAAGCGGTGGACTTCGACTTGCGGGACCTGGTTGAGGATCTCTCGGACCTCTTCGCCGAGCGCTCGCGGGAGAAAGGCTTGGAACTGGTGGCACAAGTGGCCCATGACCTGCCGACGGCGTTGCGAGGCGATCCCACGCGGTTGCGCCAAATTCTCTCCAACTTGGCGGGCAATGCGGTCAAGTTCACCGAGGCCGGCGAGGTGGTCATCCGAGTTTCGGGCTGCCCATTCGGTGAGCAAGCTGTCGGCGTGCGTTTCGAAGTCTCGGACACCGGGGTCGGTCTCGATACGGAAGCCAAGGCGCGGATCTTCGAGTCGTTCCAGCAGGCGGACGGCTCAACCACGCGGAAGTTCGGTGGCACCGGCCTCGGCCTGGCGATCTCGCGGGAGTTGGTGGCACTGATGGGTGGCGAGATCGGCGTCGAGAGCACCCTGGGTGGCGGTTCGACCTTTTGGTTCGTGGTCCATTTGGATCGGCAAGTTGGAGTGCGTCGTCGCGAGTTGCCGCCGTTCGAGGGCAAGCTGCCGCGGGTCATGGTGGTCGACGACAACGCTTCGAGCCGGCGCAGTTTGCTCGATCAGCTCGAAGGGTGGGGGCTGCCGGTCAGCGCGGTCGGCGATAGCTCGCAAGCATTGCACATCCTACTCACCTCAGCCCAGCGCGGCGAAGCCTTCGATCTGGCGCTGATCGATCAGTGCATGCCGGGGATGGACGGCATGGTGCTGACCCGCGCCATCCGTGCAATATCCGACCTCGAGGCGTTGGCCTTGGTGCAGTTGGTCAACGGCGCTCCAGTGGATGACACCGAGCTTTGGCAAGCCGGCATCCGGGGCCATCTGACCAAACCGATTCGGCGCGCCGACCTGCACGCCGCGATTGCCGGTCGGAGTGGCTCGGCCGCCATCATCAAGCGGGGCAAAGCGGCCGCCGGTGAGGTGTTGCCTGATGTGCGGATCCTGGTCGTGGAGGACAACCTGGTCAATCAAGAAATGGTGATGAGCATCTTGGGCAACTTGTGGGCCGAGGCCGACTTGGCAGAGAACGGCCGCACGGCGGTCGATCTTGCCGCGCGTCGGCCCTACGACCTGATCCTAATGGATTGTCAAATGCCGCTCATGGATGGCTATGAAGCGACCCGGGCAATCCGTCGCATCGAGTCTGTCGAGGGGCTGCCGTCCGGCGAAGGAGCGGGACAAATCGGTACACCCCAGCGGGTGCCGATTATTGCCATGACGGCCAATGCCATGAAAGGGGACCGCGAGCAGTGCCTTGATTGCGGCATGGACGATTATCTGAGCAAGCCCTTCGGTCAGGCCCAGCTGCGTGAGATCTTGGGGCGCTGGCTGCCGGGGTCCGCTTGGCAGGAGGCCGGACCAAAGGTTCCGGCGGCCGAAGTCGACAGCCCTGGTCTGCCGTCTGGCGCCGGTGCTGTGGTGCGGGGAGGCGGCGCGCCGAGCCCCGGAAGGACGACGGGCGAAGTGACGAAGCCCAGTAGGGATCTGCTCGCCGGACTGGACATTCTGCTGGTCGACGACAGCGAGCTCAGCCACCACGCGGTCGGTGGTATGCTCGAGCATCTCGGAGCCCAGGTCGAGGCAGCGGTTAACGGCCGTGAAGCCGTGGATCTGATCTCTCGTCGAGATTTCGACCTGGTGCTGATGGACTGTGAAATGCCTGTCATGGATGGGTACGCAGCGACTCGGGCGATTCGCCAGCGTGAGGTCGCCAAGCAACTGGCGGGAGAAGAGAAGCCCCTGGACCGGGGCAAAGGGCGGTTGCCGATCATCGCCATCACCGGCAACGTCGCGCCGGTCGATCAGGAAAAAGGGCTATCGGCCGGCATGGATGACTGTTTGCCCAAGCCTTTTGGTTTGGCGGAGCTCTCACGTTGCCTCGAACACTGGCTGCTGGGCAACCGGCGGCCGCTGGCGAGGCGTCCGGTGGAGCAACTGGCAGCGGTCCCGCTGTCGGCTGCGCCTGCTGACTCGCCGTCGGCTGTTGGCCTGGCAGTCCTCGAGCCCGGTCCGATCGAGGAGATCCGCGCGCTAGAAGCGCAGGGTTCTCGCGGGCTGCTCGAGCGCATGGTCCGCGGCTACATCCAGAGCGCTCGCGAGCTTCAGGCGGCTCTCGGTGAAGGGATCGCCGTCGGTGACCTCGAAAAAATACGCTATTCCTCCCACACTCTGAAGTCGAACAGTGCCAGCCTCGGTGCGGTTCGCCTGGCATCACTCTACGAACGCCTCGAGGGTATGGCGCGCCGTGGCGTCACCTCCGGGGCGACGCGACTCCTGGCGGATGTCGAGCCCGAGATGGCCCGCGTCCGGGCCGCACTCGAGGCCGAGTGTCACCGCGTGTCGTGAGCGCGGTAATGCGCTTCGTAATGTTGTCCTCATACTCTCTGACTCGAGCGGCGAAAGCGTCGCGCCACCGGATCGCCAGCGATCCCTACAACTGGGTCAAGGCGGGCTCGTCCGCCAGCATCGAGAGGACACGGAATGAGCGCTGTCAGCCCCGAGCTTCAAACGGTCCTGCAAGAGGCCCGTATCTTGCTCGCCGACGACAATCCGATCAGCCAGAACACGACGCGATTCATGCTCAACTACCTGGGTGCCGAGGTCGATATCGCCGAGCACGGCCGCGCCGCTCTGGAGCTCGTGTCGCAGAAGCCTTACGATCTGATCCTGATGGACTGCCAGATGCCGGTGATGAATGGCTATGAAGCCACGCGTGCGATCCGCGAGCACGAAGAGCGGGCGACAGAGCAGAGCCCTACGTCCCAATGGACCCGCACACCACGCGTGCCGATCGTCGCCTTGAGTGGCCGGGTGATGGAAGGGGATCGCGAGGAGTGCCTGGACCACGGCATGGATGATTGTCTCGGCAAGCCTTTCGACCTGGCCAATCTGCGCAGCTGCCTTGAGCGTTGGCTGTCGGCCAGCGAGTAACGGTGGTCTTAGCCGCTTAGTCGGGCATCCCGCAGCCACAGTAGGCCGAGCACTGCGCTCGAAGTGGCCGTCGCCAGGCTGCGCACGTCGTAGCTCGCCAGGCCGCCGAAACCGAGGGCGGTGGCGAGCAGACCACCGACCAGGGCCCCACCAACGCCGACACCGGCGACTTGCCACCAACCGAGGGGCGGCTCGCCGGGTAGGAGCCAGGCGGCGAGCAGGCCAGCCAGCAGGCCGATGGTGAGCCAGGAGATGAGGCCGAGTAGCAGCATGGTCGTGTAGGTCTTGGCGATCGAAGCCAGGCACGTCGGAGTCTATCGCGGTAGGGATACAATCGCCGGATCATGAGTGAACGACCCCGCCTCTACCTGATCGACGGCTATTCCAACGTTTTCCGCGCCTACTATGCCATCCGTGGCTTGTCGAGCTCCAAGGGGGAGGCGACCAACGCGGTGTTCGGCTTCCTGCAAATGCTGCGTAAGCTGCTGGCCGACGAGCAGCCGCAGTATCTGGGCGTTGCTTTCGATGTCTCGTCCGACACCGTCCGCAAGGAGCGCTTCAGCGAGTACAAGGCCAATCGCAAGCCGATGCCGGAGGACCTGAGGCCGCAGATCCCGTGGATCCGCAAGGTGGTGGAGGCGTTCAAGATTCCCCTTTTGGAACTACCCAAGTACGAGGCCGACGATGTCCTCGGTACCCTGGCGCGCAAGGCGTCGGCGGCAGGCTACGAGGTCGTACTGGTGAGCCCAGACAAGGATCTCATGCAACTGGTCGGCGACGGGGTCTTTCAGTACCACACGACGCGCGACAAGCTCTACGATCCGATTGGGGTGGAAGAGGATTTCGGCGTGCCGCCGGGCCAGGTGGTCGATGTGCTGGCGCTGATGGGTGATAGCTCCGACAACGTGCCCGGGGTGCCTGGCATAGGGCAGAAGGGCGCCACCAAGCTGGTCAAGGAATACGGTCCGCTCGAAACTCTGCTGGAGCGCGCGCCGGAGATCAAGGCGCGGGGCTACGGCAAGAAGCTGTTGGAGCACCGCGACGCAGCGGTCCTGTCGAAGGAGCTGGTGACCATCCACACCGACCTGGCCATCGACTTCGACGCCCAGTCGCTGGCGATCGAAGAGCCGGACTACGAGGCCTTGCGCGAGATCTGCTGGCAGCTCGACTTCAACAGTCTGGCGCAGGAGCTCGAGGCCGAGCAAGGCAAGACTGCCGAGCCCCTGGAGCCAGCCGGCGACCTGGAGACGGCGGACGATTGGGCGCGTGTCGCAGGTGGCGCGCGGTCCGCGGACGACGAGATCTTTCTCGGCACAGTTGGCGAGGGCGAGGCGGCCAGTGCCGTGGGCCTCTCGGTGCTCGACGGTGAGGGCCAGCCCTGGCTGGCCGATTTTCGGCGTGACGGTCTGCGCGCCGCAGTAACGGCGACTCTGGCCGAGTGGGCCGTCGACGGCGACCTCACTCTGGTGGGCTACGACCTCAAAGAAGTGCTGCGGCTCCTACCGTCACGGACCCCGGTCGCTTGCCGGCTGCTCGACGTCATGCTGGCCTCCTATCTCACCCGCTCTGCTCTGCGCAGTCACGATTTCCCGGCCGTCGTCCTGGAGCATCTGCATCTACCGGCGATCACCGCCGCCCAGGCTGGCTTCACCCGCGGTGCCGAGCCACTTTCGAGCGACTCCAAGCTGCTGTCCTATGCTGCTGAGCGGGTCGAGCTGCCGCGGCGCATGGCGGAGGCACTGAGCAAGGATCTCGACGGCCAGGAGCTGCGCCAGGTCTACGAAGCCTGTGAAGAGCCTCTGTTGGCGGTCCTGGCGGATATCGAAGAGACCGGCATCGAGCTCGATACCGACTACCTGGCAGGGATGTCCGACGAGCTGGATGGCGAGACGTCGGCCCTCGAGGAAGAGATCTACGAGCTGGCCGGCGAGCGCTTCAATATCAATTCGCCCAAGCAGCTCGGCGTCATTCTGTTCGAGAAGCTCGGCATGCCGATCCTGCGCAAGACGCGCAAGACCAAAGCCTACTCGACCGGCGCCGAGACCCTGGAGGAGCTCGCGGCGCGTGGTTTCGAGCTACCCGAGCGCCTGCTGCGCTACCGTGAGCTGAGCAAGCTCAAATCGACCTATGTCGACGCCCTGCCGGCCTTGGTGGCCGATGACGGCCGCCTTCACACTCGCTTCAACCAGGCGGTGGCGGCCACCGGTCGGTTGTCCTCGGCCCACCCCAACCTGCAGAACATCCCTATCCGCACCGAGCAGGGCAACCGCATACGCAAGGCCTTTCGCGCCGGCGCCGGCCGTGCACTGGTGGTCGCCGACTACAGCCAGATCGAGCTCCGGGTGCTGGCCCACATCGCCGAAGAAGAGGCGATGATCGACTCCTTCCGTGCCGGCGAGGACATCCACGCCTCCACCGCCGCGGCGGTGTTCGATGTGTCGCCACTTCTGGTCAACTCCGAGCAGCGGCGCATGGCCAAGACGATCAACTTCGGCATCATCTACGGCATGAGCGGCTGGGGCTTGGCGCAGCGCCTCGGCATCGCCAAGAAAGACGCCGAGCGTTTCATCGCTGCCTACATGGAGCGCTACCCGGGCGTCGCTCGCTACACCGAAGAGACCCTGGCCGAGGCCCAGGAGACCCTGCGGGTCAAGACCCTCTACGGGCGTATCCGCTTGCTGCCCGACATCCGCAGCCGCAACTATTCCCTGCGCGAGAACGCCAAGCGCATGGCGATCAACGCCCGCATTCAAGGGACGGCTGCCGACCTCCTGAAGTTGGCGATGATCGCCGTCGATCGCCGGCTCCGCCGTGAGCTGACCGACTCGCGTCTGCTACTCACCGTGCACGACGAGCTCGTCCTCGAAGGGCCCGAAGGTGATGTCGAGAGGCTGAGTGTCGCGACGGTGGAGGAGATGCAGAACGTCGCCGAGCTCGCCGTGCCCCTGGTCGTCGATGTCGGCAGCGGTCCGACCTGGTACGACGCCAAGAGCTGACGGCCGCTCGAAACTTCGGTTTGGGCAAGCCCTGCCACATTCTCGCCACAATTGGTCTCTATATTGCCCTAAGTTCCGATCAAGAAAGGCATTCGCGGACGATGGAATGCTTTCGAGCCGGTGCCACTCGGGCTCGGCATCGTCCGTACTAGGAGACCACGCATGTTCGTATGCAGGCGCAGTGGGAAGGTTTTTGGCCGGCCGGATGCAGTGATGGAGGGACGGGGCGACGAGCCGGACCGGCCCCGGTTCGGGCTCGGCGAGGGCGGTCCGGTATTCGTACCACGGCGCAAACCATCGGCGATTGCCCTGGCGCTTCTGGCCGATGTCGCCAGCGCCGAGAGCGCGGCCTCATCGAGCGACCTCGGGCGCTAACGCCGCGCGCGCTGCCGTGCAGCGGGCGAAACAGCGGCGCAGATAATCCGTATACCTGGCATTGGCGAAGCCACCAGGTGAACGACAACGGATGATCGCGCTATGCTGTTGCAAAACTTGAAGCAAGGACTCCGCGCGCTGCGCCGCGAGCCCTCAGTCTCACTCCTCGCTATCTTGACCCTCGCTCTCGGGATCGGCGCCACGACGACGATCTTTACCGTGGTCAATGCGGTGCTCTTCTCGCCGCTGCCCTACAACGAGCCCAGCGAGCTGGTGCGGGTCTACGCCACCAAGCCGGATCAGGGCATCGAGCGCTCGGGGCTGGCGGGGGCTGACTTCGTCGATTTCAGTGAAACTCTCGACAGCTTCGAGCACCTCGGTTCCTACCGCTGGTTCGGCCTGGCGCTGGGCGAGGAGCGTCCCCGGGAGCTGGCGACCATTCTCTTGACGCCCGGCCTGCTGGCCGAGCTAGCACCGCCGATCCTCGGCCGTACGTTCACGCCCGAGGAAGGCCAGCCAGGCGAAGGCTACGCGATCGTCTTGAGCCATGCGCTTTGGCAATCGGAGTTCGGCGGTGACGAGGGCGTGGTGGGCCGGACGCAACCCCTCGACGGCAGGGAATACACCATTGTCGGTGTGATGCCCGAGGGCTTTTCGTTTCCGGCGCCAGGGATCGAAGTCTGGGCGCCACGGACCTTCGATCGATCGAGCCTGAGCCGCGACAATCACTCCTGGAACGTCATCGGGCGCCTCGCTCCGGGGGTGTCGGTGGAAGCGGCCAACGAAGAGCTGCGCACCGCTGCCGGTGCCCTGGAAGAACAGTTTCCGGATTCCAACGCCGGCTGGTCGGCCTTCGCCGTACCATTGCACGAGCAGGTGGTCGGCGCCGCCCGCCCAGCTCTGATGGCGCTCCTACTGGCCGTGGGGCTGGTGCTCGCCATCGCCTGCGCCAATGTCGCCAACCTGCTCTTGGCACGTGGCATCGGCCGGCAGCAGGAAATGGCGCTGCGCCTGGTGCTCGGCGCCGGTCGCGGTCGCCTGGTGCGCCAACTGCTGACCGAGAGCTTGCTGTTGGCAGGGATCGGTGGCCTACTCGGGATCGGTCTGGCGTACGTTGGCGTGCGGTCGTTGATCCGCCTCGAGCCGGACGGTCTGCCGCGGGTGAGCGAGATCGCCGTCAATGGGCAGGTGCTCGGCTTTGCTCTGCTGGTGACTCTCCTCACCGGCCTGGCGTTCGGCATTCTGCCCGCCTTGCGCGGTGCGGGCCGCGAGCTCGGTCACAAGCTGCGTGACGGCGGCCGCAGCGCGGTCGGCCTGCAGGGTGGCCAGCGGCTGCGTGGCGCGATCACCGTGGCGCAGATCGCCCTGTCTCTGGTGCTACTGGTCGGTGCCGGCTTGATGTTGCGCAGCTTCCTGCACCTGGTGGATGTCGACAGCGGCTTCCAGCCGGAGCGGCGAGCAGCGCTGCAACTCTTCGTTTACGGCGAAAAGTACCGTGACCCGGAGCAGCAGCGCCAGTTCTACGATCGTTTGATCGAAGAGCTCGAGGCCCTGCCGGGCGTGCGCTCCGCTGCCGGCATCAACACCTTGCCTCTGTCGCCGATCGGCGGCGGCCGGACCCCGATCCATGTGCTCGGGCGGGCTGAGCCGGAAGACATCATGCTGGGCTATCGCATCGTTACCGAAGGATACTTCGACACCATGGGCACGAACGTCCGCGCCGGCCGTGCCTTCAATCGCGGCGACGGGGCGGAGTCGGCCCAGGTCGCTCTGCTCAACGAGGCGGCAGCGCGCCGATTCTTTCCCCAGGGTGATGCCGTTGGCTCGTTCCTGCGCGGCGACAGCGACGACGATCGCACGGAGATTGTCGGTATCGTCGGCGACGTGCGCCACCAGGGGCTCGAGCAGGATCCGGTACCCGAGATCTTTCTGCCGTTCCAGCAGAACGTGACCGGCACGATGAGCGTCGTCGTCGAGACCGAAGGCGACCCATCGGCCCATTTCGCCACTTTGCAGGAGCGTGTTTGGGTGGTGGATCCCGGCCAGCCGATCTGGGGCACCGTTACCCTCGATACGTTGGTCGAGCAAGACACGGCGCAGGAGCGCCTGCAGAGCTCCTTGGTGAGCCTCTTCGCCGCCGTGGCTTTGATTCTCGCCGCAGTCGGCCTCTATGGGGTGTTGTCCTACGCCGTCGCTCAGCGCCGGCGGGAGATCGGCGTGCGCATGGCGGTCGGTGCCAACACCTCACAGATTCTCAACTTGGTCTTGCGCAGCGGCTCGCGCTTGGTGGGCTCCGGTCTCGCCGTCGGCTTGCTTTTAGCCATGGGCCTCGTCGCCCTGTTCTCACGCCTCCTGGCGCCGCTGCTCTTCGGCATCGAGGCGCAGGATCCCTCGACCTTCCTCACCGCCGGGCTTCTGATGGCGATCGTCGGACTGTTCGCCTGCCTGGCACCCGCTCTGCGGGCAAGCCAAATCGATCCGAACAAAGCACTGAGCGACGATTAGCCTATCGATTCGTATGCGGTGCTTCGAGCCTAGTTGGTTCATTCCTCCGCCTCGTCGGGCTCCACCAGCTGGGTCATCACTCCCAGGGTGTCGGCCATCTCGAGGTCGACCAGTTTCCAGCCCTCGACGCCGCGGCGCGGGGTCGGGTTGACCACGCCCAGGCCTCCGGCGGCCAGGGCGCGGCCGGTGGCTTCGGCATCGTCGACCTGGTAGGCGATGTGGAAGAAGCCTTCGCCGTGTTCGTCGAGGAAGGCCTGGACCGGGCTGTCGGCGCGGGTCGGCTGCACCAGGATGATCCACAGGCCGCCGACGTCGAAACGCACCAGGTCGATGCCGCGTTGCGGTAGGGTCTCGCGACCGTGGGGCTCGCGGCCCAGGATCTTGCGGTAACGCGCCGTGGCCCGCTCCAGGTCGCGGACCACGAAGTCGATGTGATGGACGCGCTCGACCATCAGAAGCGGTAGGCGAGCTCGACGCCGACCCGGCGCAGAGCCCCGGGATGGATGAAGGAGCCGCCGAACTCCGGCGCTGTGATGACCTCTTCTAAGTACTCCTCGTCGCCGAGGTTGTTGGCGAACAGGGTGATGCCCCACTTGGCGGTGGTGGCGCCGAGGCGCAGATCGAGGGTCTCGTAGCTGTCGCGCCGAGTCAGCGAGTAGTCGGCGACACCGAGGCCGGGGAAGAAGGCGTTGAACAGGGTCACGCGTTCCTCCTCCTGCACCGTGTGGAACCAGGTCTCGCCGACTAGATTGAGGTAAGCGCTGGCGGTGAAGATCCACCGATCGGAGATCGGTTTGGAGAAATCGAGTGCCAGGTTGCCGGTGAACTCCGGTGTATAAGGGGACTCGTTGCCGATGGTCGCGGGGCGCGAGGTGTTGGCCTGAATCTCGCTGTCGACCCAGTTGAAGCCGGAGTAGAAGGTCAGGTAGTTGTTGGCCCGCCAGTTGAAGCCGAGCTCGGCGCCCTGGATCTCCACCTCGTCGATGTTGGAGACCACGCGCAACAGG
>JBCCGX010000003.1:0-31543 GCA_039029035.1 Acidobacteriota bacterium
AGAGCTGCTGGAGTACGAGTCGGAAAGACTCGCAGCTGGTGTGCTGGTGCCGGCCGAAGAGTCGTTGGCGAGGCTCGACGACCTCGGCACCCACCGTTCGGATGTGTATGAGTTGGAGCTGACCGTCCCGACCGCAGTCCGGTGGTACACCGCAGCAAACACCGAGTTGATCGATGGGTCGGGCTCGGTCATTGCCACGATCGACGAGGCGCAGCTTCGCTCGGACCTCGCCGCGCACGTGGCCCTCCTGCGAGCGAAGGAACGAGCAGGGCTCGAACGTGCGCAACTTGCATCAGCATTCGCCGCGGACAGCTTCGCTCCGCAGCAGCACGCGACAGTGGTGTCGCTGATCGCCGAGCAACGGGCGTACCTGGCAACGTTCCAGGGTCTTGCGCCGCCGCGTATCGAGGCGGCCTTCGCCGCCACTGAGGACCACAGCGCAGTGGCCGAGGTCGAACGGCTCCGAGCCGTCGCGCTGGCGAGCCCGGACGGCGGCTTCGGGGTTGCGGCCCCAGATTGGTTCGCGATCAAGACCGAGCGGATCGACTTGCTCAAGGAGGTGGAAGACCTCTCGGCTGCCAACCTCGCAACGGAGACCAGGGCACTCGAGGCGCGAGCCGTGCGGGACTACCGAATCGCGATCCCCGTCGCCGTCGCAGTTGCCGCACTGATTTCGCTTCTCGCTGTGCAGATCCCCCGTTCGATGCGCAGCAAGCTCCGGAACCTCATCGCTGCGACTGAGCAGGTCAACGCAGGCACCCTCGACGGTGAGCCGATCGCCATCCACTCGGCAGACGAGTTCGGCCAGCTGGCAACGTCGTTCAACACGATGACCGAATCGCTCGCCACCAGCCATCGAGCCCTCTACGAGTCGGCTGCGCTCGTGAGCACGCAGGCAGACGCCACCCGATCCGACAGCGTCGCCCTCGACACGTCCATCGACCAGACCGCCACTGCGCTCGACCAGATGAAACACGCGATCGACGAGATCGCCAGCAGTGCAGCAACCGCGGCAGACACTGCCCGAGAAGCCGTCACCACCGCCGACACCGCCAATCACGCGATCGACGACCTCCACCACTCCACCGACGAGATCGTGACAGTGCTCGAAGCCATCAACTCCATCGCAAAGAAGACCTCGCTCCTGGCCCTGAACGCCTCCATCGAAGCCGGCCGTGCCGGCCCGGCCGGCAGAGGGTTTGGCGTGGTCGCCGACGAAGTCGGCCAGCTCGCCAAGTCAACCGAAGGTGCCGCAGACGAGATCGCCCAGCGCATCACCGCCATTCGGTCCAACACCTCCGGCGTCGTCGCCGCCAACGAGCATGTCACCACGGCGATCGACGAGATCAACAACATCACGGCGAACATCGCGGCCGCCATCGAGGAACAGACCTCCACCACAACGGAGATCAGCCGTCTCATGGACCAGGCGACCTCCAACACCCAATCCATCACCATGTCGATCAACACGCTCGCCGAGCTGGCAGGCCCGGTTGACGCCGGTGACCATGAGGACTCCCAGCTGACGGCCATCTGAGTTCTACGCCGGCTCGGGCCCCCTGGATTGGCTGACGCCCGCACGAGTCGGGCTCGGCGAACGGCGTTGTATCAAGACGCTCCCAGCGACCTCCTAGCCCTCGCACGAGCGCCAGTGAGCCGGGCAACGAACCCGGTGGCGTGGCACAATCCGGAACCGGTGGTGGGCGGACGCCTCCGAAGGGGAGACGATCATGGGCACAGGACGACTGGCGAGTACGCGCACCATCGCGGCCATGTTGATGGCGATTGCGTTGGCAGTGGCAGCCGGAGGGCTGTGGCCGGCCACACCGGTTGCTGCCGTGGAGCGGTGATGGTGGAAACGACGCGATCTCGGGCAACGCCGGCAACGACACGATCGACGGCGACGGCGGCAACGACCGCATCTTCGGCGGCTCGGGCAACGACATCTTGTCCGGCGGCCCAGGGGACGACCTCGTGGGAGCGTCGTCGGACGAGGACACCGTCACCGGTGACGAGGGCAACGACACGATCTCCGGCGGCTCCGACGCAGACATCCTCGTTCACGGCGGCAGCGGCAACGATGCCGTGAACGGCGGGGGCGGCAACGACACCGTGTCGGGCAACGGCGGCAACGACGAACTGGAAGGCGGCGACGGCGACGACGAGGTGCGAGGCGGCGCCGGTAACGACATCGTGAACGGTAACGCCGGCGACGACTTCGTTGCCGGGAACGACGGGATCGACGCCTGCGACGGCGGCACCAGGGGCGAAACCGTGGGCGACACCGCGGCGGCCAACTGCGAGACGGTGTTCAACGTGCCGTAGGCGGCTCTCGACGGCGGTGCGCCCGGAGACGACCTTGGCGCGCGTGTGGCCGGTCGCTTCCGCTGTCGCTGTGGACCAAAACGAACAGCACCGCTGACTCGTTGCCAGCGGTGCCTGAGATCTAGCGTGTTCGGGAGGCTAGATCAATCGAACGTTCTTGGCCTCTTCTCCCTTACGGCCCGGCGCGACGTCGAATTCGACCGTCTGGCCCTCCTCCAGCGACTTGTAGCCGTCGCCGGAGATGTTGGAGTAGTGAACGAAGACGTCGTCACCCTGATCGCGCGAGATGAAGCCGAAGCCCTTCTCACTATTGAAAAACTTCACAGTGCCTTGCATCGCGAGCTCATTTCCTTAGCGACCCACCACGTGGAGGGTCTCCTCCAACCTACGGCGCTCTCCGCTGACTTCCTCTACCCGGGGCCTCTCGGCAACAACGACGTCTGCCGTAGACGGCCGGGCGAGGGCCTATGGGCGGGGCGCCCCCGGCAAGAATCGAACTTGCGCTCCTGGTTCCGGAGACCAGCGTGCCATTCGGGGGTTTACGCTGGTCAAAGGGCTAGCAGCTGAACGTTGGGCTGCTTGTGCCCGGATGGTGCCCGAACGGCGAAGGTCGCATACAACGTCGCCCAACCCACGACCCCACGGTCAGGTGGCTATCGAAGCCGATCTGTCAGCCGGGTACCGTACCTTGACACAACCCGCCAGGTGGTGGGCCGATTGGCAGTGGAAGCATCGACCCGGATGGTCCGCTCGGCGTTGTGGGTTCGCTTGACCGGGCCGCTCTCGCTGTGGCGGTCGCATCTGGCCGGAGACCGACGGCTCTGTCTCGGCCAGGTGGAGTGTTCCAGCGGAGCGCTCTGGCCTTGGCAGGGCGGAGGCCGTTGCGGCCACGCAGGTCGATGAGGACCAGGAGGTAGCCGTCGGCGGCACTAGGAGCTGTCGGAGTTCGTGGATGGTGAGGGCTCGGTGCCCGCGTGGCTCGGTATCGGTGGCGGCGTCACCGCCCTCGGTTCACGGCCGGTTCATCACGCTCCAACAGCCCGCTCAATCAGCCAAGGACCCGATGTCTGATAGGCGACTGACATCGATGGGATGGAGGTCAGTTGCCAGCAACGCCCTGATCTTCGTCGCCGGGTGCGGCATCTTCGGCACCACGACATTGACCGCCATACTGCGCGTCCGCCCCACCAATCTGTGGCGCTCTGGGTCCGAGAGCTAACCGGGCGCTCAGTAGCCCGGCTTGGTGGGCGTGGCTGTCGGCCTCTCTGCGGCTGTCGCCGTCGAACTGGGCCTGCAAGTCGAGCGCCGGGGTGTCGGGGGCGACATCGTCAATCCGGTGGCTAGTCGAATCGGCGGAAGCACACCACTGACGTCCACCCTTCGGCGTTCTCACATATCAAGCTGTCGGTGAGGGATTCGACAATCTCGAGGCCCCAACCCCGCTCCCGGGTCTCGTTGGTGACCTCGTCCTTGGACCGCCGCCATGTGGTGACCGGAAGACTGTGGCTGGTCGCCGCATTCGTCACCCGGATCTGGACGCCGTCAAGTTGGACCGTGACGGTCAGGCGCACTGGCTCGTCCGGTTGCTGTTGGACGGCATTGGCCGCCAGCTCCGACACCACCAGCTCAAGGTCTGCGGCGGTTTTGCTGGAGATCCGCTCCTGGTCGAGGTAGATCCGGGCGGCCTGCCGGGCTCTAGACGCTCCTGCCGAAGACGCGTCGAATTCAAGTTCGAACGGAAGCCTGATTGGGTGATCGTAGAGCACCGACGCAAACCTTGGTTCCAGCCGCTCCGGTCTGGACGGCTCGACTGACGGACACAAGTCAGCCTTACCCGATGCCGGCGTCCGTGAAACAGCGGTGGGTGCCCTGATCTCTTGATCCTGCCAACAGCTCTGGGTGTGCCCCGGGTGGGGGCTGGGGCGCTCGTCCTGTCGCCGGTCTGGACCGAACCGTCGGTGGTCAGACTGGATCGGAGGGATCGTCGTCAGCCGGTTGCCGGAGCGTCGCCAGTGCCGATCGCAATAGCCTTGAGACGTGCATTTGGCTGACGCCGACCTTGGCCGCGATCTCTCGCTGGCTCATCTCGGCGTAGAAGCGGAGCTCGACGATCCGTCGTTGGCGCACCGGCAGCCGAGCGAGTAGCCCGAGTACCTCGTCCCGTTGCTCAACGGCCAGGGGACCAGGATCGAAGGTCGACAGGGCGTCGACAATGGCCGGTCCGGATCCGTCATCGATCGGTGCATCCAACGAGTCTGCTCGGAAGGCCTGGGACGCTTCCATTGCGGCCAGGACCTCGTCGACGTCGGCGCCGACGGCTTCTGCCAGCTCGTGAATGGTTGGACTGCGAGAGAACTCCTTCGACAGGGCGTCGACGGAGCTGCGGATCGCCAGGCCAAGCTCCTGTTGGCGCCGAGGTACCCGCACCGACCAGGCGCGGTCCCGGAAGTGCCGCTTGAGCTCCCCGTCGATCGTGCGACCGGCGAAGGTCGAGAACCGGACCCCGACGGTGGGGTCGAAACGCTCGACGGCGCCGATTAGGGCCATCGCCGCCACCTGTTCCAGGTCCTCCCTCGGTACACCTCGACGGTCGTAGCGGCGAGCGAAGGCCCGGGCCAGGTCGGTGTACTGCTCGACGATGGCGTTGCGAAGCGCCAAGTCACCCTTTCGACGATAGGCCTCGAACCGGGCCAGCAGCTCGTCGTCTCGGTCAGCGGCCACGGCGGTGCTTGCGCAGCCGAAACCCACCTCCGGGCGCCGCGCCGCCGACGGCAAGCTCGTCGACGGTGGCGTCGAGGATCGTGCGGGCCAAGTCGTCGACCTCCAACTCACCATGGTCGGGCCCGTCGGCCTCGACGACCAGAGCCTCTTCCCGTGCCTCGAATCGGAGTCCGATCCGCTCACCGGACGATGCGGCCGCAATGAAAACCGAGCACAACTCATCGACAGCGATCTTGACGTCCTCGACCTCTTCCGCTGTCAGGCCTGCCTCTGCGGCGGCTCCCGCTGCCGTGAGCCGAACGACATGCAGGTGGCGGCTGTCGGCCGGCACCTCCAGGTTGACGGTCCACCCGCTGTCGATCGCCATCGAGTCGAAGCCTAGGTGACGATGGTCAATGTCGACTCCAGGCCAGTGATCTGGAGCAGGCGCACCACCGGCTGACTCGGGTTTGCCAAACGGAGCGAACCCCCGCCGGTCTGATGACGCTTGTCGGCCCGGACTAGTACCCGAAGCCCGGACGAGTCGATGAACGTGACGCCGGACAGATCGATGGTCAACGTTCGTTGCTCGCCGACGCCGAGCAACGTCTCGTCCAGCGCCACTGCCGTGTAGGTGTCGATCTGACCCGCCGCCTTGACGGTGACCGGGTCGCCGTCCGACACCGTCACCGAGAGGTTGTCCGTCGAACCCATCAACGCACCCTACCTGGTGGGGCGGAGCGCTTGGGCGACAGACCAGGGCGGGCCGAGCAGCGGATGCTTGAGGCGGGATCCGACCTCGGGCCCACGCGGCTCGTGCTATTGGGCGGCCGTACCAGCCAGCTGCCGGTATCAGCCCGGTCAGCCAAGGATGCGCACGCCGACGTCTTGCTTGCGCTGCAGACGATACGCGTCGGATCGTTCGTGGACGGGGCGGAGTAGCAACACGGCCATGTCGTCTGTGGCCACGGGCGAGAAGTGGTCGAGGACCAACCCAACGATCTCGCTGACCGACAGCTGATGGTGCTCGGACACCAACCGAGCGAGGTCGTTGATGCCTTCATCGATCACCGCACCTGGTCGCTCGACGACGCCATCGGTGTAGAGCACGATGGTGTCGCCCACACCGGCACTGAAGGCCTCGTCCGACCCTCGACCGAAGAGGCTCAATGGCGGGCGTCCTTCGGTCTGGATGACACGGATGCTGCCGTGGGTATCGACGACGATCGGAGGCAGGTGTCCGGCCGAGGCCAGGCCAATGGTCTCACTGCCATCGAGCATGAGGACTTGGGCCGTTGTCAGATCGGCGTCGGGCAACTCGGCGGCGAAGTTCTCAAGCATGGAGAGGATCGCGGCCGGCGTTTCGCAGACCCGGGCGAAGGCGTTGGCCGCCGCTCGCAGCTGCCCCATCACGCTGATCTGTTCCAAGCCGTGGCCGACGACGTCGCCGATTACTGCGACGACCCGATCGTCGGGTCGGTCGATCAAGTCGTACCAGTCGCCGCCTAGCGAGAGTGGGTCGTTGTGCGCCCGGTAACCAGCCGCTGCCTCGGTGCAGCCTATGGCAGGCAACGACGCCGGCAACAAGAGCCGCTGAAGTCGTAGCAACTCCTGGCGATTGGCTTCGTGGGTATCGTCGGTCATACCAATACTGCTTCGTCGACGTCCTCGCCGGCTCATGAGTGGCGGGTTTGTGCGCGGCGCCACCGTAGTTCGTCACGGGCCTCTCCGCTCGACCAGAGCGTGCCCGCGTGGCGTACGGCACGTTTTGCCAGCCGGTGTGCTGGGTAACCGTGGCTTGGTCGCCCATCATCGGCGATCTCTGCAAGCGCCGGTTCCCGCCGGCCCGGTCGATCCCGAGAGATCCGATACCGAAAGGCCGAAGAGCATGAGTCAGAATCCTGTCCGATCCAGCGTTGACCAGGCCCGATCCCGCATCGGGGGTGAGTTTGTGTCGACCACCAGAGTCGTAGACGCTTTGCTCGATCTCAGGTCGTTGGCAGCAGCTGATGATGAGTTCGTCTCGTTGATCGATGCCACGCTCGCCTCGATCCCCGGCCGGTCGGTCGCCCCCAACACCTGGTGGATCGAAGCGCTCGATCGTATAGAAAGCCATGTTGCGCGCCACGGGCACGGCGCTGCGCAGGTGTCGGCCTGAGACTGGTCACCATCGGCGAACGTGGTCGCCGTCGCCGTCCGAGGTTTGGATCCCTCGGCACCCGGGTAGGACGCCACCATGGTGTGTTCCGCTCTCGGCGTCGTCAGATCCCAGGTGACGAGTTCGACGACGTCTCTGTTCTCCCATGCCGCCGACCCGTTGGCGGCGACCGATCGCTACCCCGGGGATCCTGGGCTCCTGGGGCCCGGCTCGGTGTCATGGCCGGTGATCGGCGACGTGGCCGCCTTCGTGGCCGGGATCAGAGCCTTGCTCATACAAGCCGCGCACCCGGAGGTGGTCGCCGGCGTCGTGGAGCACTCGTCGTTTCGGGAGGACACGCTTGGCCGACTGTCCAGGACCTCGGCGTGGGTGACGGCCACGACCTTCGGGGCCGAGCCGGAGGCTCGGGGCGCAGTGGCCGCAGTGACCGCCGCCCATCGGCGTGTGAGGGGCCGATCGGCGCGGGGCCGGCCGTACAACGCCGCAAGCCCCCACCTGGCAGCATGGGTACACAACGCACTCACTGATTCGTTCTTGGTCGCCTATCAGACATTCGGACCGGGGCCGCTAGCCGGGCCTGACGCTGACCGGTTCGTCGCCGAGCAAGCCGTCATTGGTCGACTGCTGAAGGCTGCGCCGCTGCCATCGACGGCCGAGGAGCTCGGTTCGTGGATCATCGGCCACCCCGATATCGAACCGTCCGCAGCCCAACGTCTAGCGGTGGCGTTCTTGCGTGACCCCCCACTTCCGCCGGTGGTGCGGCTGGCTTACCGACCTCTGTTCTGGGCTGCCGCCGCTACCTTGCCGACGGAGCTGCAGCGGCTCTTGGAGCTCCGGCCGCCGGTCGGGAGCATTCAGGCTGGCCAGGCCGCGATCGGCTTCCTCCGCTGGGCACTCGGTACCTCGCCGTCCTGGGCGGCGGCCGAAGCTCGAGCGGCGGCTGCGGCGCCGTTGTCAGACGCTGCTGCTGACGATCGAGCGATTGGCGTCACCTCATGATCCGAGCAGAACGTTCCACGACGGCATCGGCCGCCACGGTCCATGACCTCCTGATCGATGTGGACGCCTGGGCTGTCTGGTCTCGCCACGTCGCCTCGGTTGTCGCTGAGCGCCGCCTGGTCGAGCCCGGCTGGGTCGGCAAGACGAGAGCGTTTTTTGCCCCCGGCGCCACCACCATGGTGGTGGACGAGGTTCGCCCTGACGGTGGGTTTCGTTGGTCGTCCACCGTCGGGCCCTGGCGTCTCGACTATGACAATGCAGTCATTCCCGAGGCCGACGGTTGCGCCATCCGGTTCACGGCCGAGTTGCAGGGTCCGGCCGCTGGACTACTCGAACGGCTCGTGGCGCCGATCTCGGCCTTCGGCCAGCGTCGTCGGATGGCCCGTCTTGCAGCCTTGGCCGAGCTTGTCGATCGCAGCGAGTTCGGGAGACGAGCCCAGGCGGAACTCCCGACGGACCCCAGTCCCTCAGACGGCGCTGCTGACCGTCGATGATGGTCAACGAACGTATTGCCGATGGCGCCCCGCTTCCGCCGTAGCACACTTTGTGTTGCTGTCTTTATGGCTGGCTTGGTTACCTGCCCGCCGGCAGACCTTCCGTTTACTCGCATTGCATAAGGCATCAGCCTTGCCGCCGATGACAGTCGGGCGGGCGTCGAACGGTCCACGGTCGGGTCGCTGGGGTCGACGGCGTCATAATACTCACTAAGTTGGCTGACTGCCGGTCCCCTTGTCTACATCGGATACCCGGTCAGGATGTTCAAGTCTTTTGGAGGTAGCCGCTGTCGGATGGTCAGACGACTTGCCAGCTTTCTGCCAAGTCGAGCGCTGACCATACATCGATTTGGGACCGGAGACGACGTTGGGCTCCTCGCCTCGATCCGCAAAGCAGGCGGTTGCTGCCTCAACGGGAACCTTGGGCCAAGCGCAGGCGCCAATGGAGTTCACCAACGTGCCTTGCGCCGAAGGTGGTGCCAGGGGCGAGATCCTCGACACGTCTGGGTTAGTGCCAGATGACACCGAACACGGCCGCCGGCTCCTTGGAGTCGGAGTGACCACTGCGGCTGTAGCGACCAGTGGCGCCATCCGGCTGATGCTCCTCAACCGAACGGCGGCCAAGGCCCAGGCCGCCCGTCGCTCCTGGGCACAGGCCGGTCCGGTCCGTCTCGGGCTGTCACGCTGGCCAGACCGGCGTTTCGACCGCACCCCCCTCTTGGCAGAGTGCAGACAAGCCTCTACTGACGTCGCCGGACAGCAGCGGTACACAGACCGATACGACCGGCATAGTGTCAGCCTCGGGTGGACTGCGCTGTGAAGACGAAGCTGGCTCGGGGCGCCGGACACAAGAACTGAGGCAGGTCACCCAATTTGATTGCGTCCCTCTTCTGACAGCTCAGGATCGGGGGCAGCCACCGGATCGGCTGCACGGGACCTTGCTTCCCGAACCCGCGCCGGTCGTCACGTCGTTCCCGGCCGGCCGCCTGCCAGTGCGGCGATTGTGGAAGCGGCCAAGACGGACAGCGCAGGCAGCGCCCGCTTGGGCGGGTCCTCAACCTTGGCGTGCATCCCCACGGCGCCGAGCATCAGTGCCGCCAGTCCGGCTGAGGCCGGCCGGGAGATCCTGGGTACGGCGAGGCCGACCAACATCAGGCTCGCGAGGCTTACCTTGGTCGCACCGACCGCGTACATCGTGGTCTCCGAGAGGCCGTACTCTTCGAACTCCTCCCGCATGTTGGTGGCGTTGCCGCCTCGGTATCCGGTGTCTTTGTCAAAGCGGTGGAACCACACGGTGTAGATCCAGAGCGCAGCAATGGTTTGCGCCATACGGCCGATAAGTATCATCGCTCCTCCTTGCTCGATGTGCCGATGAGCTACCCATGCAGCCAGGAGCCGAAACATGTCGAGGTGCGGATGCTCAAGGCGGAGGTGCCTGGCACCTCGACCGTCAGCTCCGAGCCTCGGCCCGCAGCTGACGGTCGCCGACCAGAACACGGGGCTGATGGCGCGACTCCAGCTGAGCTTGGGCTTTCCAGCGTGTGCGATGGCCTTGGCACCTGTTGCGCAGTACACGACGGCGTCGACGCAGTCGGTGGATCAGCGATGTACGCGAAGCGGGACTGTTCGTAGGCAAACGGGTCACGAGCACTCACTCACTCGGTATGTTGATCCTCACTGGCTAGCGGGTGACTCTCTACGAGACTGAACAGCCATGACGGCGGGACGATCCTGATCCTCGTCGCCGGCTGCGCTGTGTTCGCCATCTCCACCCTTTCGGCCCTGCGGATGGCAGGCACGGCTTGCCTTTGGACCATCAGACTCGCTCGGCCGACCTTGGCGGCTCCGGCGGCGTACATGGTGGTCTGGGAAGGTCCGTATTCTTCGAACTCCTCCCGCATGTCGGCGGCGTCTCCGCCTCGGTGTCTCGTGTCTTTGTGCCGGAGGTTTGGTCGCCCGGACGATTGGGTAGGCCAGGGGCATGGTTTCAGCAGACATCAGCTATTCACTGCTTCGCGAGTCGCTCAGTCGATTCAGTCGCGAGCCGTTCGTCGACGAGACGCGGCGGCTGTTCACCGCCATTTGTGACGGCGATCTCGATGCGCTGCTCGGCATGACCGACGAGGACTTCAGCACCATCGAGGTCGATCCCGATGATCCGACGCATGCTCGTGTGAGCCACGAGTGGGAGCCATGGTTTCGGCGGTTCTTCGATGTACTCGCTGCGCTGGGGGCATCGACCGACACGGAAGTGACGAGCTACCAGGGGATAGGGACCGCCGAACTCGGCTACTCGGTGATCGAGTTCCGTCAGGACATCGTCGGCCCATTCTTCATTGCCTCCTTCGACTGTGTTGCGACGATCGTGTGGAAGCCGACGGAGGACGGCTGGAAGGAAGCCCGTTGGCACTGCTCGGTCAACGACAGCCGATTCATGCTGCCTGAGCTCGACGGCCATGATCTCGACCGCCAACAAACCGCAGTCGCCTGACGGCAATCCGCACGCCAACGCCCTGAACCAGAGCTAGGAACCCGATGACCACTATCCCTGCGCCGTCGCTCGACGACGTCTCCTCGTGGCCGTTCGTGAACGAGCCCTTCTTCGCCGAGACCCTCGAACTGTTGCGGTCAGTGCGAGACCATGACTTCGCCACGTTGGCGAGACGCTGTGACGACGACTTCGGCATCGTCGACCTCGACACGAACGGCCAGCCTGTACCCATCCGGAGCCGAATCGAATGGGAAGCGTGGTTCACGACGCTCTTCGAGCAGCTCACGGCAACCGGTGCGTCGACGGACTCCACGGTGACCAACTACGACGCAATCCGAGGCACCGACCTCGGCTACAGCGTGCTCGAGTTCCGCCAGTCCTTGACGATCGGGGACCAAACTGCGTACTTCGACTGCATTGCGACGATCGTATGGAAGCTCACCGGAATCGGCTGGCAGGAGGCTCGATGGCACGCCTCGCTTCTGTCCACCGAGATCCCGGAGGGCTTCGGCGAGTAGTCGGCCTGACGGTGCTAGGGCCCTCAGCCTCGAGCGTGGCTCTGCAGGTTGGTCAGGCTCCCCTGACCGCCGACCAGAACGCGGACGTCGTGATGCCGCTCGAGCGTGATCTTGGCCTTCCTGGCCCGCCTGACGGCATCGGTGCCGGTAGCCGAGAGCACGACGAGATCGACGTCGTGGGTGGCCAGAAATCGCTCGATCTCGTCGATGGGCATGTCGGCGCCGAGATGCTCCACGGTCCAGTTGTCGTCGCGGAGCGCCGCCGTGGCCATCGCCGTCGGCAGTGAGTGGCGATCCCCGGCCAGCGCAGCGACAACGGCGACACCTCGGCGTCGACCGCGGGGATTCGGCGTGATCGTGGCGAGCAACCGGTCGACGATCGCCGAGGCGCGATGTTCGGTATAGATGCTGGCCTCTCCTTGCGCCCAGGCCTCGCCGATCTCGACCATCGGCGGCACGAGCACGTCCTCGATGAGGCGGACGACGGGCGTGCCGTTGTCGATCAGGGTTCGCATGATCTTCGCCGCCCGTGTCTCGTCGCCCTCGAACAGGGCATCTTGCATGGCCCGACACTGGCGATCGAGTCGGTCGTCGGACGGCAGGGTCGGCGCCGTCGGCTCTCGGCGGGCGTCGTCGACCGCGACCAGGTCGTGGCGGTCCACCTGGTACTTCCCGTTGACCATCGCCGCCGGTAGTCGCCCACTTCGCACCCAGCGATAGGCGGTCTGGTAGTGGACGCCGAGCTGGGCTGCGGCTTCTTCGAGCGAGAGGGTCGATGCGGTCTCCACGACGCCGAGGTTAGCAGTCTGCCAGGAATTGTGCGCCTAGGGTTGCTAAATAATGCCTAGGCATGATAAAAACAAATTGTCGCCAACGGTGGCGACTGCGTGAAAGGAGAACAGCTCAGATGCTTGAGCTATCCGAATTCCAATACAACCTTGTCTACAACTCGTTCAGTTTCGTGATCGCTGCGATGGGCGCCGCCACGGTGTTCTTCCTTCTGATCCGGAGCAGGATCGCCCCCCGGCACCGCATGGCGGTGACCCTGACCACCCTCGTGACCGGCATTGCGCTCTATCACTACGTGAGGATCTTCGGCTCGTGGGAAGACGCGTTCAGCTTCTCGGGTGAGCGCTTCATTCAGGATGGGCTGCCGTTCAACGAGGGCTACCGGTACGTGGACTGGCTGCTGACCGTGCCACTGCTGCTTGCCGAGCTCGTCGTGGTCTTGAAGCTCTCAGAGGCCAAGTCCCGGAGCCTCATCGTTCGCCTCGGCGTGGCCTCGATCGCCATGATCGTGCTTGGCTACCCGGGTGAGGTGGCCGATCCCGACAGCGCAGGCCGCTGGATCTGGTGGATCGCCGGCATGATCCCGTTCATCTACATCCTCTACGTGCTGTTCGTCGAGCTGAGCGGCTCGCTCGAGCGCCAGAGCGCCCAGGTGCGGCGCCTCGTCGGCTACCTGCGCTACGTCCTGCTGGTCACGTGGAGCGTGTATCCGCTTGCGTATCTCGCCCCGCAGTTCATCGACAACAGCGCAACTGCCGAGGTGCTTCGACAGGTCGGGTACTCGGTTGCCGATGTCCTGGCCAAGCCGCTGTTCGGCCTGCTGGTCGTTGCTATCGCCCTGTCGAAGTCGCGAGACGAGGGCTACCTCGATGCCATCGACAACACGAACGGCGTCGCCGACAGCGCTGAGGTGATGGCCAAGGCCTGAACCAGACGATCGCCGCATCGGCGACGACGCGGCGCTCGAAGACTGAATCCTCTGGCCCGCAGCCGGTTCCGACCCGGGACCGGCGATGCGGGCCAGATCCGTCAACGCCATCACGGGAGGAGTAGTGGCAATGACCGGACCGGACCTGCCGATCCCCCGACCCGGGCGCGGTGCCGCTGAGCGTTTCGTCGCCGCCCACCTCGCCCATCTGACCTTCGACGGTCACCAAGGATCGGCCACCATCGTCGGCGGCCAGGCCGCAGCCGACGCAGCACTCGCCTCGTTCGATGCGACGAGCTACGCGCAGCGACGCAACAGCGTCCTACCGATCGAGAGTAGGGGCGCATCCGGCCTCTCGCCCTATATCCGCCACGGCCTGCTGACGCTGCCACAGGTGTGGGAGCACGTGGCCGACGCCCCTCAGCGCGATCGCGAGAAGTTTCGCGACGAGTTGCTGTGGCAGGAGTACGCACGTCACTGGTACGCCGACCTCGGCACCATGACCGCCCAGGGCACGATGCGGGAACAAAGGCCAGTCGACGCAAGCGATCCCGTCTGGGATCGCCAGGCCAACTGCGTCGACCACAGCCTCGCCGAACTCGAACGCGACGGTTGGCTGGTCAACCAGACTCGCATGTGGCTGGCCAGCCACTGGTCGGTTCGGGAGGGTGGTCGCTGGCAGGACGGCGAGCACTTTTTCTTCCGCCACCTCATCGATGGCTCACGGGCCGCCAATCGGCTTGGTTGGCAGTGGACTGTCGGCGTCGGATCGTCGAAGACCTACGGCTTCAGTCGATGGCAAGTCGAGAAGCGGGCACCCCGGCTGTGCCGCACGTGCTCCCTGGCCGACGCCTGTCCGATCGAGGACTGGCCGCCGGACCCCAAGCTCGACGAGCGTGAGCGGCCGACACCAACCCCGGCCCTCCACGGCCCATCGGCGGTCGTCGAGCGAGGCCGCCCCGACGCCGTCTGGCTCACCGCCGAGTCGCTCGGCCTCGGCGACCCCGCACTACGAGCCAATCCCGCCCTCCCTGTCGTCTTCGTCTTCGACGAGCCACTCCTCGCAGGCCTTCAGCTCTCGGCAAAACGCCTCGTCTTCCTCGTGGAGACCCTGGCCGAGCTCGGGACCCGACGCGAGCTGATCCTGCGATTGGGTGACCCCGTCATCGAACTCACCGGCCGAGCACTGGCTGTCACGCACGCTCCCGTTCCCGGATTCGCTCGGCGATCGGGAGCGGTCGACGCCGTAGAGATCCACCCGTGGCTATGGCTCGCCAAGCCCACCGGGCGCCGATTGTCGTCGTTTAGCGCATGGCGCCGGTCGATGGCAGTCATCCCACTTCCCTGACTAGCTCGTAAATCCACAGACAAGGAGAAACCCGTGCTTCCCACCGACCATCGCACCACGGTTGAACGGCGGTCACTGAGTCCGTTCCACCGAATCAAGCTGCTATTCCTGGCTGCGGCGTTCGCCTCCCTTGTGCTCTCTGTGACCCTCTGGTTCAGCGGCGCACGCGAGGAGGGACTGTTCGTCGGCGTCTGGGTGCCGGCCATCCACTCGCTCGGCACCCTGATCCTCGCCGGGGAGCGAGCAAGCTTCGACAAGGCGGACGCATCATGACCGACACAACGGTCCTGATCCTCGTGGCGGGCTGTGCCGTGTTCGCCGTCACCACACTCGCCGCATTGTGGACCGGGTACCTGCTGATGCAGCAGCGGTGGGTCACCGAGAACCCCGGGCTGACCTTCGAGGACGACGAGATCCGACCGCTCTTCGCCGGGGTCTACCTCCAACAGGTCGGCCGTTATCGGGACGCGAGTACCGAGGTCGCCGACACCTGGGCCCAAATGACCAGGCCGCCGATCGACATCGGGATCGATCAGCCCGACCGGGAGGCGACCGCCGTCGGCCGGTCCCGACTGCTTCGAGAACAGACCGGCCGTCAGCACTTGCGGCCGTCCCGCATGATCGACAGGCACGTCGAACAGCGAGTAATCGCAACAGCCGAGGGCCCGGCGCGACGTCCTTGCGACGACGGACGGAGCGCCTCCCTGGCGTCGACCAACGAGAGGTCGTGTCGGAGGTCCGAGGTGGCCGAGCCCAGCAGGTGGAGGACGATCGGACGTCGGGCGGTGGCGGTAGTCAATGCGGCGTGGGGCATGTGAGTGATTCCTTCCCGACAGTCGGATTGGTGACCTCCTGGAGCAGCGCAATCACGGCCACGACGTACCGGAACGTTGCGATGAGCAAACGCGCGTTTTGCTAGATGGCACCCGGTCCGTCTGATGTCGCCGGGATGACATGCGGACACTCGAGACGATTCAACGGCGGCGGCAGTGGGTAGGACCCGAACATGAACGTCACCGCACTCGTATTCGGATCCTTGGGCACGCTCACCGAGACCTCGGCGCTCCACCGGCAAGCCTTCAATGAGACCTTCGCCGAGGAGGGACTCGACTGGTACTGGGACGAACCGACCTATCGGAACCTTTTGGATCATGTCGGCGGCGTCAATCGCATCCAGACCTACGCCGCCGGGCGCGCCGATCAGGCGCCCATCGATGCCACATGGGCGGCGGCACTCCACGCTCGCAAGACCGAGCGCTACGCCAAGCTCGTTCGGTCGACTGAACTGTCGCTACGTCCGGGGGTGGAGCGCTTGCTCCGAGAAGCCGAGGCAGCGGGCATCAAACGAGGACTGGCCACCGGCACGTCCCTCGACAACATCGAGGCGAGCCTCGACGCCGTCGGCAACCTGATCAGCCTCACCGACTTCGACGCCTATACGACTCGCGACGTAATCGAGCACGCCAAGCCTTCCCCCGCCGCCCACCGTCGCTGTGTCGGCCTGCTGGCCGTCGAGTCGGACGGGGTGCTCGCCATCGAGGACTCGGCGGATGGTGTCGCATCCGCCGCCGACGCCGGACTCGCCGTCGTCGCCACCCCCGGACGGTTCGTGAGCGACCAGTCTTTCGACCGGGCGGACCTGGTGATGTCCGACCTCGGCGCCCCCGGCCACCCCGCCCGTCGGCTCGACGTCGGCGCGGGTCCGGACGGCGGTATTGCCACCCTCTCCTGGCTGGCTGAGGCCGTCAGAACGTGACGGCGTCCGGTCGGAACACAGGGTCGAGAAGCGCCGCCGTCGACCTGACCCGGCTCGATCAGGAGGTCATCGACTGGATTCGCCGGCAGACCGCGTCGAACGGTCACATGGCCTTTCGAGACCAGCACCTCTCGCCAGCGGACCTCGAACGGTTCGTCGGCCGCTTGGGCCGGCTGATGTTCACTCCGGGGGAGCGACCGCTGCCCGGACACCGGTACGTGTTCGAGGTGACGAATCGACACCGGACGACCAAGCCCAAGAGTGTGTTTTATTCCGACACCTCGTATGTCGCCGATCCGCCCTCGTTCACCGCGCTCGCCGCCGTGGAGGTCCCCCACCGCGGCGGGGCGACCTTGATCGTCGATCAGTATGCGACCGACCGTTGTGCGCCACCTGACCTCGTCGAGCTGATGGCAGGGCTCGAGCTGCTGCACATACCGACCCGGGTCGGCGACCCCGACGATGCGGGCGACGGTGCGTGGCATCCGGTGCAGCGACGACACCCGCTCACGGGGCGAAGGTCGCTGTTCCTGAGTGCCCGAGAACGGCTTGCCGGGTCACGGCGCCACGGCATCGTCCACACCGATGCCGACGCGCACCGGCTCATCGATCGAATCCACATCCATGCGACAACGTCCGTGCCTCCGCACGTGCATGAGTGGGCGAAGGGTGATGTGCTGCTGATCGACAACCGGTGCACTCTGCACGCGGCCGACCACTCCCAGGTGGAAGGGCACCGGACGCTCCACCGCGTCATGTGCGCCGACCCTTCTTGAGCCTGGCACCGCGCCGCGGACCAGGCCGCCGTCGCCAGCGTCGACTCCGTCCTCGTCTTCGCCGTGGAGGTAGCGACGGCCGGCGGTGGGTTCGGTTCGGTCAGGCTCCCTCTCGACTAGCCGCTCGTCGACGCGTCCAGCGTCTTGTTTCGGGTTCGGACCGACGGCCGCCGCTATGGGCTGCCGCCGACCGGTCCCGCACCCGGGCGCGACCGGCGGACCTCCCATCAGGGTGTGATCCCAGCCACCGTGGACGGCGGATGGGAGGAGGTCGTTATCGACTTCGACGATCTTGACCCGTGATCTTCGGTCGACCGATAGACGTCGATGTCCTTGACTCTGCCGCTGCAGTGGACGTCGGGATCATCCTGGCCGATGGGCGTGATGGTTCGTTTCGGTTCCAACTCGACTGGATATGGGCTTGCTCCTGAGCCATCAACGAAGCATTGGCAGGTGGTCTGGGCTTCGCTCCTGGGGCCCCGCGATACGATCGCCGGTGGTGTCGGAATGACCGAGCCCCATTTCCGCAACGAGCGGTCGATCGCCATTGCGGCGGCACCCGAAGACGTCTGGCCGTGGCTTGCCCAGATGGGGTTCGGCCGTGCCGGCTGGTACAGCTGGGACCTCATCGACAACCTGGGCCGGCGCAGTGCCACCGAGCTGCGCCCCGAGTGGATGATCGATCGCCCTGGCGACCCGATCCCGGGCGGCCCACTCGATTTCGAGACCCGGGTGGTCGACAACCCGAACCACCTGGTGATCGCCGTCGATCGACGGCCGTTCGGACCGTGGACGATCAGCTTTGCGCTCTCCTACCGACTGCGGTCGACCGACCGCGGATGCAGCCTCGAGACCGTTGCCACGGGACGCATCGATGGTCCCGCTGGCCGCGCCATCGCCCGTCACGTCCTTGGCCCCGGGGATGCATTCATGGTTCGCAAACAGCTGCGAGGCATACGCGACCGAAGCGAGCGGTAGGTCCCGGGCTCCTCGTCCTCCACCACCCTGATCAGGAATCAAGACGGCTGCGGCGGCGGAATCGTGCGCTGTGGATCCGAGGCTCGGACTCATCACAGGGATGAGCCTCGTCCAGAGCGATGGATCGGGACAGGTCTCCCTGCGTCGGCCAGGGGCCGTATTCCTCGCCGAAGGCGCTGACCCATGGCTGGTCGTCGAGAGCCGGGTTATCGGCAACGAAGTCGAGGTAGGCGTGGGTTACGTGATCCTCGAGGTCGGCGTTGAGGACGTAGGACCACTTGGGACGTACGCCCGTCCGAGCTGACGCCCAGCGTGCTGCCGGTGGAAGCCCTCCGGGGCATCGGCGGACTCCAGGACCTGCCCGAACGGCCGGTAGGAGAGCGCTCGCCCGGCTTGGTCCGAGCGAGATCCGACAACTCGACATCGCTCGGCTTGCAGAGTCGTAGAGGAGGGCTCGCTACGGCCATCCTTCTCTGGACGCCGGGGCTCGGGTGGTCGGCTGCGGGCCAGGTACGCGATCGATGGTCCTGGGAGCCGGTCGCACCGTGTCTTTCGCGCGCCTGTCGAGCGCCTTCCGACGGATCCGAACGCCTTCCTTGCAGCGGTGACATCTGGGCGGGGGCGCAGATCATGGTTTCGTCAGTCGTCTCGCCGGGTACGTGCCAATAGTGATCATGGACGTCAATCGTCAGGGCTCCGCCCTCCCTCAGCTCCGGGTCGAGCCCGTGAACCGGCCCGTCCTCACGCAACGATGGTCGGACGTCGTCTTCCTCCACTGGCCATACGACCCCGCCGTGGTGCAGCGGCTCCTGCCCCCGGGCGTCACCGTCGACACCCACGACGGGTCGGCCTGGATTGCCCTCGTTCCGTTCACGATGGAACGTCTCCGCGTCCCGGGCCTGCCCCCCCTCCCCTTCGTCGGCTCGTTCCCCGAAGTCAACGTGAGGACCTACGTCCACGCCGGCGACCGCCGCGGGGTCTGGTTCTTCTCCCTCGACGTCGACACAATGCTGGCCACTATGGCGGCCCGGGTCGGCTATCAGCTCCCCTACTGCTACGGCCGAGCGGAACATAGTCGCGGCGGAGACACCGTCAGGAGCCGGGTACGGCGACGGTGGCCGAGCAAGGACGGGGCGATGGCCGACATCGAGATCCGTATCACGGGCGAGGAAGCGGGCGACGATCCGCTGGTCCACTTCCTGACGTCGCGCTGGGGTCTGATCTCGTCGTCCCGACGAGGCCGCCTCCGCTATGCGCCGGTCGATCACCCACCCTGGCCGCTCTACACCGGATCCCTGGTCGATCTTAACGAGAGCCTGATCCGGGCCGCCGGCCTCCCCGACCCCGTCGGTGAACCCCAGGTGCTCTACTCGCCGGGCGTCGACGTGCGGGTCGGACTCCCGGGCCGTCTCCGGCCGGCGATTGCTCCAGGTGACGGGGGTCGATCCGAGGCCGACGCCGAGAACCGGTGAAGCCGACCGTCTGGGTCTTCGGCGACCAGCTGAACCGGGGCATCGCCTCGCTCGCCGACCGGTCTCCGAACGACGTGCGTGTCCTGCTGGTCGAGAGCACGGCCAAGCTGTCGAGCAAGCGATGGCATGTCCAGCGCCTCCACCTGGTGCTGTCGGCCATGGCCCACTTAGCGGCCGAGCTCGAAGCGGAGGGGTTCGAGGTCGATCTCCGCCAGGCCGACAGCCTGGCAGCCGGGCTCCACGACCATTGCACCGAGTTCGCTGTCGAACGGGTCGTTGCGATGGAGCCGATGAGCTGGGACGCCCGGTCGCTCCTGGTACGACTCGGCGTCGAGATCGTCCCCAACGATCAGTTCCTGTGCTCGTATCAGGACTTCGGACTGTGGGCCGACGGTCGCTCGAGGCTCAAGATGGAGGACTTCTACCGGTGGCAACGGCGCCGCCTCGATGTGCTGATGGACGGCCCGGAGCCGGTCGGTGGGCGATGGAACTTCGACGACCAGAACCGGGAGCCACCCCCGACCGACAATCGGGGCTGGCCGACCATCACCAGGTTCGAGCTCGACGATGTCGACCGCCTCGTACTCGACCGCCTACCGGAGAGCACCTGGGGCGACCAGCCCTCGGGCACGTGGCCGGTCACTCGGGCCCAGGCCCTGGTCCGGCTGGAGGAGTTTGTGGCCACCGGTCTCGGGCCCTTCGGCCCTCACGAGGACGCCATGCTCCGTTCGGAGTGGAAGCTCGCACACTCGGCCCTCAGCTCCTCGCTCAACCTCGGACTGCTGCATCCCGCCGAGGTCGTCGTAGCCGCCGCGCAGGCCCACCGGGAAGGGAGGGCCCCGATCAACAGCGTCGAGGGGTTCATCCGTCAGATCATCGGATGGCGCGAGTACATCTGGGGCCTCTACTGGCTGTGGATGCCTGGCTACCGAGCGGAGAACCACCTGGAAGCAACGCGTCCGGTACCGCCAGCGTTCACCGGCGAGGCCGAGACCGAGATGGCGTGCGTCTCCTCGGTCGTCGGCCACGTCCAAGCCAACGGCTACGCCCATCACATCGAGCGGCTCATGGTTCTCGGCAATCTAGCGCTGACCGCCGGTGTCGATCCCCAGGCCATGGTCGAGTGGATGTGGGCCAGCTTCGTCGACGGAGCGGAGTGGGTGATGCTCCCGAACGTGATCGGCATGGCCCTCTACGCCGACGGAGGCCGGATGGCCACCAAGCCCTACGCCTCGGGCGGGGCCTACCTGAACCGGATGAGCGACCATTGCTCCCGATGCCGGTTCGACCCACGCAAGCGCGTGGGTCCAGACGCCTGCCCCTTCACCACGCTGTACTGGGACTTCCTTGCCCGGAACGAGCAGGCCCTCGCCGGCAACCACCGGATCGGCCGGCAGCTGGGTGGGATGCGTCGGCTCGCCGATCTCGACGCAGTCCGGGGGCGGGCGGCCGAGGTACTCGTGGCGCTCGACGAAGGTCGGCTCTGAACCAGTCGCCAAGGCGAACGGCGACAGTTCTGCGGACCACGACCGAGATATGTATCGTCGTTCGTGGCCAGGGTAAGTCCCAATCAAGGATTCGCCGGTTGATCGAACGGTCCGATCTCGTCGAACGACGGGGCCGATAGCGGTTCGCGAACCTATTGCTTGAAGGCGGTGCTCGGTAGGTCGATGGCGCCCTGCTCGATGGCATCGCAGATCACCGTGGCCACGTGGGCCGGATCAGCGCCAGCCGGCATTCGTGGTGCGACACCTTCGATGGGCCGGTCGGCCAGCCCGGTTTCGGTGTGGGGCGGGCGAGCGTCCAGGACCCTGATGCCCGACCGGCCCGCCTCCCGGGCCAAGGCTTCGTCGAACGCGGTGACGGCCGCCTTCGATGCTCCATAGACGACCATGCCGGGCAAGTTTCGCTCGGCGATCACCCCGGAGATGTTTACCAGCACGCCGCCCGGATCGAGATGATCGAGCGCCGCCCTGGCTAACAGGATCGGGACGAATGTGTTCGTGAGGAACAGCTCCTCCATGGCATCGGTCGAGAGCTCCCGGACCGGCCCGAACGCCACGACGCCGACCGCATTGATCACGACGTCGAGCCGCCCGCTCGATGCGTATGCGTGCTCGACTGCCTGACGGCAGCCGTCCGGTGAGCGAAGATCCAATGGCAGCCGGGAGCCCTTCACCTCGAGCCGCTCGAGCGCCGCGGCCCGCCTTGCGACCAGCGTGAGGGAGGCCTCTCGGCGGTCGAGCTCCCGTGCTAGTGCCGAGCCGAGCCCACCGGTAGCGCCTGTGATGAGGACGCTCCTGCCGGCCCATCCGTCTTCGTAAGATCTGTCGATTGCCACAAGGTCGTCATACCCCGGCCGGTGGGCGACAAAACCCACAGGATCGACGAGGATCAGTTGAGCTCGACCTGGGCCGAAGCGTCGTCAGGGCTCGTCGCAAAGCGAGACACGCCCTTCCGGCGCAACCGATGCTGGATGTGTTGCTCGTGACGAGCCTGACCCGGCCCTCGACGTCCTAGTCGTCGAGCGCGTCCAGTCCTCTAGCCTCCGACGCAGGTTGTACCCATGCGGGTGAAGCTGGGGACAGCCGCCGCCTCCGCGACGACGTCGGCCAGGTCTGCTGGGAACTTACTGCGGCGCCCGGCCGATCACGCGCGCTCGCGGATCCGTTCGCCGCCCAGCGCACCGATCAACCCGGTCGCAGCCCGATCGCCGATCCGCCCGAATGCCAGCTTCAGAAGCGGATCGAAGGCGCCGAGCAGCCCTTTCAGCGTCAGCAGAGCGTCGTAGGTGACGATCGAGCCTTCCGGTGTGCCCTCGACGGAGATCTCGTCGACCGAGCTCAGGAGAGGGCTCTCGGCTCGGGCCACGGCCTTGAGCGGGGCTTCGTAGGTGGTGATCTCGTAGCGCAGCACCAGCGGGCGTCCGATGCCGGCGACGGTGACGTCGTAGGCGGCACCGAGCCCCGGTCCGTTACCGACCGCCTGGGTCGCCTTCAGGACGCCCGGGTCCCACTCGGCGAAGTTGGCGAGATCGGCGACGTAGGCAAAGGCGTCCTCCGGGGTTCGATCTGTCTTGAGGGAGACTGCATAACGAGCCATAACAACGGAGTTACCCAGGTAGCGGCACCGCGAAACAACGCGTGCCACCGCCGAATGGCGCCGGTCGGCTTAGGAGCGCTAGGAGCCCGAGCTCGAAGGTCGCCGACACCATTCACCACCCCGTGAGGGCCGACAGGATCCGGTATCGGGGCTGAGCGGGCTAGCCGTCGCCAGCGAGTAGATCAACACGGCTTCGAAGACGGCAGCGGTCAGCGTGAACACGCTGAGGACGAGCTCGTGCTGCGTTGGCGAGTAGTCGTGGAGGTTCTAGAAGGTCATGAGGCGCCTTCAGTGGGACAGGGCCAGGGGCATACCCGATCCGGACCGGTCACGAAACAATTCCGGTTCGAATCACCTTCATCCGGTGAGCACACGACTGGTGCTCCGCCGTTTAGCTCGCTCGAGGCGGGGGTATGGCCTCCGTGGCACCAAGTCGCCACGCCCGCAATCGAAGGAGCGCCCGTGCTACCAACCGACCAAACGACAACCGCCAGGGTGGGCTCGCTGAGCCCCTTCCATCGAATCAAGCTGCTGTTCCTCGGGGCAGCCTTCGCATCGCTCGTCCTCTCCGTCACGCTGTGGTTCAGTGGGGCCCGGGACGAAGGCCTCTTCGTCGGCATCTGGGTCCCGGCCATCCACTCGCTCGGTGCGCTCGTGCTCACCGGCGAGCGTTCCCGGTTCGAGCGGGGGGAGCGGGCATGAGCGGGGGAACGCTGCTTATCCTGATCGCCGGCTGCGCCGTGTTCGCCGTGTCGACATTGGCCGCACTGTGGACGGGCTACCTGCTGATGCAGCAGCGCTGGGTCGCCGAGAACCCAGAGCTGACCAACGAGGACGATGCCATCCGGCCGCTGTTCGCACAGGTCTATACGGAGCAGGAGGGCCGCCATCGGGCGACCGACCACGCCGCCAGCACGGCAACGAGCGGTCGATGAGCCCGGAGCTCGACATCGGCCTCGAGGCCATGCGGGCCTGGAAGGTCTCCGGACTGCGCCGCCTGTACCTTCACCAACGAGCCAACGAGCCAACGAGCCAGGAGAGCGGCTCGCGGTTGACAATGCCAACGAGATCGTGTCCCGCACGGCCTTATGGCAGAGCCATGGTCGTGCGGAGCTGAGGAGAGTCTTTCCTAAGCTTGCCCGTGATGTGCCCGTGGACGAGGGCGAATCCGGGGTGCTGAGGGGCAACGGCGGTGAAACTTGTCCGGGCCCGTCACCTGCGGAAACCCGCTCCCCAAGCGGTCCGCTTGCAGCGCCCCCGGCAAGAATCGAACTTGCGCTCCTGGTTCCGGAGACCAGTAGGTCCTCACTGCGTTTGCCCTGGTGAGACGACTAGCTACGAGGGCTGGGGGGTGTTTGGTCCGCTATGGGTCCGTTGGGGGCGTGACCAGGATCGATCCAGGATCCTGAGTGGGCTGGAGGGAGGCGCTGCCGACGCCTACGGCGCCAAGGGTTCACTCGACGAGACGACTGGTGCTGCGGGTTTGAGAAGGAGGGGGCGCTCGTAGGGACCGGCGCCGTCGCGTTCACTGCTTGAGATCACCAAAAACCACCGATTCTGGGACTCCCGGCCGACCACGCCGCCACGGAGAGCGGCGGGATTTGTCCGCACGGAAGAAGTGCCGTGATGCATTGCAAGGGTGGTTACCAGACCTCTAGTACCGGCCACAACCGCTCAACTACGATCTGAATATGATTCCTTTGGCTGCCAAGCACGACTACAAGCCCTCAGGTCGTAGACAGGCTGCAGCCAGGTCGAATGTCATACGGCGTCCAGCCGCAACTCGCTACCTGGACGGACTCCAACAGCGAGCCGGGAACAGGGCAGTTGTCCAGCTAGTCAGGAATTCTCCGCCCGCTGTCGCTCGAAAACCGGAATCGGATCTGGACGATTTCCTCCTGGACTCAAACCTGCCGAAGCGTTCCCTGGTTCATGGAGGAGCGAGGTCCCACGCAGTTCCAGGTGGGGTCGTACTGGAGGTGGTTCGCCAGGGCGTAATCGGGCGAGCCTTTCACCATAACAGCCTCAATTCCGTGTCAGGTCGAGAGACAAAGCAGGAGATCGCTGAGCGGAGAAAGATCGGACTGCAGCTCACACGTGCTACGGTGATCGCTTCGGTTAACAACCGCAGAATGAAAGGGTCGACGAGAATCGCGTTCGTGATCGTAGAGGCCTCGAATAGCCGCTATCTTCGCTACGGCGATAAGGGCGTATTGATCGTGAGTGTTGCGGATGATGTGATCCAAGCCGGGAATCACGAGGCGACTCATGGCGTTCTCGACTCCTACGAAACACTTGAGAGCGGCGGTGGACGAGCCGGAAAGTCCGCTTCACGTAGTCTAGATCGAATAGCCGATCTGTTCTTGAAGCTGAGCAGAACGAAGCCCTTACCGGGGACGAGCCGCGCCGTTGGCCTGGCGATGGTTGACCCGTCCTGGTGGAGTAAGGGAGCTGCAGAGGAACACCCATGGGAGAACTACGACGAGTTTTTCGCAACCGCTTACGGTTCATTCGTAAATCGCAGGAAGCTATTCTTGGCTGGCCTTCGAAAAGCTAGTGCGGTGGACTCATCTGTTCGGCCACTGAGTTTGGATCTTCTTCGGATTCTCAGGACATACCACTCGACAGGTCGCATTCCGCCGGCCAAGAGTGCTAGCCCTGAAGCGGCGCTACACCGCTCACGCACGCGAACTTCTGCCCAGGTAAGCGATCCCAAAGTGATCCGATTGCTTAAGTTCAAACCGTAGTGCTCGGCATTTATGTCGGCTGCCATCTTCGAAGTGCCAGGCCTGGCCGACTGGTGTTGCCGCTCGTCAACCGGCGTACTGGCCTGCTTCGGGTGCGCAGTAATCGGGCCTCGATAGTGTGCTGCTGACGGTGGCCGACGTCGTTGTCGGCTTGGTCAGCTTGCGGCGATGAAGGTGGAGACGACGTAGGTGGCGTGCCGGTCGAGTGAGTGTCGGGCCCGGTCGTAGCGCATCGTGGTTCTTGGGTCGGAGTGGCTGGCGGCGTCTTGGACGTCTCGGAGAGGGACTCCGGCGTCGAGGGCGGCGGTGATGAAGCTGTGGCGCAGGCTGTGTGGGCTGATCCGCTTGTTGATCCCGGCCCGGCGAGCGATGCGTTTCACGGCCCGGTCGGCGGCGTGGCGGTCCATGCGTTGGCCGTAGGTGCCGAGGAAGATCGGCCCGGAGGCTCGCTCGCCGATGTAGAGCCTGACCGCCCGGGCTGTTCTCGGGGCGAGGGGGACGAGGGCGCTCTTGCCGCCTTTGCGAGTGATCGCCAAGACGTGGTGGCCCCGCTCGAAGCCGAGATCGTCGATGTCAGTGTTCAGGGCTTCAGAGACCCGGAGTCCGTTGAGAGCGAGCAGCGAGAGCAAGGCGTGTTCTCGCTGGGTGCCTATCCCGGCTTGGACCATGAACGCCGACAACTCCGTTCGGTCCAGGCCGAGGGTTCGGGATTCGTTGTCGACCTTCGGTCGGCGGACGTGTGCGGCCGGGCTTCGCTCGATGTGGCCTTCTTGTTCGCAGTACCGGTAGAAGCTCGTCAGGGCGGAGAGTCGTCGGGCGATGGTGGAGGGCATGAGTCCTCGGGCTTCCATCGAGCGGCCGAACAGCTCCAGATGTGAGCGCTGGACTTCGAACAGTTCGAGGCCGCACTCTCGACACCAGGTGGTGAACTGCCGGAGGTCGGTGGCGTAGCCAGTTCTGGTGGCCGTGCCGAACCCGGCAAGGAATCCGGCGATGGCCAGCATCTCTCGGCGACTGATCGGGTCATCGAGGACGGGGAGTTCAGTGGTGGGCGACATGGTGTGCTCCTTGGTGACCCACACCCATCGGGGCGGGTACCAAGTCCACCTCAGACGGTGATATCGGACGCAACAGTGGTGCCGATTCCGGGCACGGGTTCCTTAGAGGAGGGTCTTGTTGCGGATGACATCCTCCATGCGAATGTTGCTGGGCTGGACGGCACGTCGATAGCTGGGTCGTGCAAGTTTCAGGTTGACCCACAGCCGAGTCTTCAAGTTCTGCCATCGACTGCTCCAGGTCGGATTTGCCTGTCTCAGCACGTGCTCGTAGAAGCTCTCGGCGGGTTTGAAGGGGGCCGGTATCGACAGGTCGATGTCGCAGTCGATGTGAGTCGGGCGTTCGCCAACGTACCTCGGGTGGACTAGCTCCAACAGAGCTAGCCAGCTCGATCTGTTGCGGCTGACGACGCTGCCCGCCCAGTCGTGCCAAAGAGCTCGATCCACGAGTGGGAGTAGGCGTACTATGCGGGCGAGCTCTTCCATTGCCCTGTAGCGGGACAGGAGGTCGATCAGCTGGTCCGTCTGTCCGGCTGGATGTATCGCTTGGGCCCGCTCCAGCTCGTCACTGCAGTCGCTTGCGCTCAGTATCGGGAATCGATGCCCGCCACGGATGAAGCCGGTCCAACTCTGCATGATCTCCAATCTGAGGTCGAGCCGGGCTCGCGATAGGCCGCCGCGGTAGACGCCGGCACTGGAGCCGCCGAACAAGCCCGCGACGGCGAGGACGATACCTAGCCAGTCCGGAAGGTTGCCAAACATCTCGGCCATCAAGACCACCTGGGCTGGAAGAGACGGACCTCACACTACGACACTCCAGTTCCAGCGTTGCCGGACGCTTCGAGCGGTCGGAAGCGAAATCGCTCAGGGTGAGCGGAGAGTTGCGTGTCCCGGCGGCCACCGAGAGTGCGACTGGCGGTTGAGACGGTGGCGTTGTCGGGCGCTCGGCAGGTGCCGTTGAAACGCATCTGCGTCTCGGATCAAACCTGGTCTCGACCGCGAGTCTGCCGAATAAGTGCCACCACTTCCCGTAGTGCGGGGTCGGGGTCTGAGCCGTAGCGCTGGTCGACCTCGTCGTATACGACGACGGCATCTTCGGGGCGGTCCAACGCCACGAGGGTGACGCCCTTGTTGTACAGGGTCTGGGCTACTGGTACCCGGAGTGCGGGGTCGGGATCTGAGCCGTAGCGCTGGTCGACCTCGTCATATACGACGACGGCATCTTCGGAGCGGTCCAACGCACCGAGTCGGACGCCCTTGTTGCACAGGGCCATCGCGACTTGTACCCGGAGTGCGGGGTCGGGATCTGAGCCGTAGCGCTGGTCGACCTCGTCGTACACGCCGATCTCGTCTTCGGGGCGGTCCAGCTCACCGAGGGTGACGCCCTTGTTGTACAGGGCCTGGGCTACTTGTACCCGGAGTGCGGGGTCGGGGTCTGAGCGGTAGCGCTGGTCGACCTCGTCATATACGACGACGGCATCTTCGGGGCGGTCCAACGCCACGAGGGTGACGCCCTTGTTGCACAGGGTCTGGGCTACTTGTACCCGGAGTGCGGGGTCGGGATCTGAGCGGTAGCGCTGGTCGACCTCGTCGTACACGCCGATCTCGTCTTCGGGGCGGTCCAGCTCACCGAGGGTGACGCCCTTGTTGTACAGGGTCTGGGCTACTGGTACCCGGAGTGCGGGGTCGGGGTCTGAGCGGTAGCGCTGGTCGACCTCGTCATATACGACGACGGCATCTTCGGAGCGGTCCAACGCACCGAGTCGGACGCCCTTGTTGCACAGGGCCATCGCTACTTGTACCCGGAGTGCGGGGTCGGGATCTGAGCCGTAGCGCTGGTCGACCTCGTCAGATACGACGACGGCATCTTCGGAGCGGTCCAACTCACCGAGGATCACACCGAGGTTGTATCCAGCGATCGCATCGCCAAGATCCAACGCTTGCCGGAGAGCTACCTCAGCACGGTCGAGACGACCGCTGTAGTAGCTGACTTCACCAACGTTCCGAAGCTGAATGGCAGTTGCATCGGCGATCATCTGATCCCAGACCTCATCCCGAACGACGACGTGATGTTCGCCAACGAACGCATCGAACGCCCGCCACCGATCATCCCGAACAGGGGAGAGCAGCGCTGAAGCGACCGCAACCGGGTGAGCAGCCCACCTACACGCAGCGTTGAATGTCTCACTAGGGATCGGCTGGTACGGCTGAACTAGAAGCTCAGCGACTTGACTGAGCCGCTCGGTCGGTATTGAGACTCCAAGCCCGATCTGATTCCAGGCAACGGCTGCCTCTACCACCGCTCGCTGGGCAGGCTCACCATTCGCAAATCGCTCCCGCAGCAAGGGCAGGGCCGCCAGCTCCTCAGCCAAATACACGAGCCGGTCCTGGGCAGCCAGCCCTGGATGCAGGTCATTCGCTCTTCGGAGCTCGGCGTCATTCAGCCGTCGCTCCACCACAGTCGAAGATGACACCCTGGCCAGTGCTCTAACCAACTCGGTGTCACCGAGGTCGCTATCGAGATGATCCAGCGCCGAACGGTGGACCGTCATCGCCACGACCGCCTCGGGCAGAACCCTCCTCAGATCCCCCAGGCTCTTGGTGTTGAGCCCGCCTCCTTGAGCTAGATGCTCTTGGGCGTCGTCGATCCACACGACCAACCGACGGCCGCGATCCAACCGAGCCCCTACCTCCACCAGAACTTCAACGGGACGGTCGTCGATTGGACGGCGTAACACCAGAACCCGCCACTGACCAACTACCGATCGAGCCGCCTCATACATCGACCGGGTCTTCCCAGCCTTGGGTGACCCAGCCACCACGATCAACCGCTCTTCGCTCCCAGACTGCGCAGCTACCGCTTCCTGAAATCGAGTCCTCAGGGCATCGTCGACATCACGAGCGACGTAGGCCGGTAGGCCACGCTCATCAACACGATCCGCCAGACCAGCAGACCACACCCCCAGACTCTCAGGGCTGACATCGATAAGCCTCTCCGAGAGGATCCCTAAACGGTCAAGCGCCACAACTTGTGTTTGCCGAGCACGTTGCCAGCGCTGAACCCGACGCCACAGCCTGGGAGCGAGACCAACAACAGCGAGAATCGCAACCACTATCAACGGCGCGATCACTTCGATCGCGACGTTGTCCCAGGTCACGGGGTCCCACCAGGAACCCGACGAGTCAGGCGCTGCGATCACCGTCAACACTGATGAGACCCTAGTAGCCTCGGCAATCACGTTCAGGGCCCACCAGATCGGGCCAAGGCGATAGACCGCCAGAGCCATCGAGATGCTGGACAACAACAACGAGGTGATGCCCCGCGGCACCCGGGTGCCGGCGTTCTCGGGCGGCTAGGGTGCTCGGAAACGGCTGGGTGTTGCCTATCACTTGCCCATCAACTGGGGCGAAGATGGTGGACGGGAGCACACTGGATGTACCCCTGGGACGTCGACGACCAGCGGGAACAGGCTTGACGGGTTGTGAGAGATGGTGCTCGTAGCGTTGCCAAGGTGAGGGTCGCGGGTTCAATTCTTGTCGTCCGCTCCAACAAATCCACAGGTCAGGCCCCATCCCCGGATGGGGCTTCTGTGATTCCGGGCTCAGGTCAGTCCATGGGTTGTCCATGGGAGCCGTCCAGCATCGCCCCGAGTCCGTCGGCGGCGGCCTGGTCGCGACCACGGCGTGATCCCGGACGCTCGGCATATGCCGTACCTGGACGGGTGGTCCAGGACAATCGCCGCGCCGCTGACGAACGTGCAATGATCATTGGTCTTGGCCGCTGGAGGAGGTCCAGGTGGCCAGCGGTCTTTGCCGGGAGGAACTGTCCGTGATCAGCTATGAGGCCATCAAGGAGACTCTGAATCAGCTCAACAACGCTGAAAACGATCCTGCTCTGTCAATCGAAGCGAAGATCGCAGCCATTGATGCCCTCACCGCCGAAGATGCGGAGGGTTGGCACAACGGCGCACCAACGGGAGGGAGGGCCGCAGCCCAAGAGCAAGAGCGTCAGCTCTGGAGATCGTTTCCCATGTACCGGCGCGACTTCGAGCGAGTGGTGATCGATCCCCCGAACGCTGCCGTGGTCTGGCACATCATGGCCTCCAACGAGAAGCACGGAATAGCGATGGATCTCTCGGGCTCAAGCTTTTTCGAGTTCAACGGCGAAGCCAGGGTTCAACGCTACTGGCTCCACTTCACCCAGCCCGAGCCGTAACCGGCGTTGCCGGACGCCTAGACCGCCCGAGAACGAGACCGCCGATAGCGGTCTAGTCGTTCTTGCTGGAGCTGAGCGACGGACCACGATCGGTGCTGATCACCCAACGCCGTTCAGGATCCTGCACCGATCCTCGTCACACCCCAGGATCCTGCTCCCGATCATCGTCAGACCCCCGTGGGAGGCGGATCCTTCGGCGCACGTGCATCGTCGAGAGCGGAGTCGATCAGCCGGTTAGCCAGCAGATCGTCACCTTGCAGGGCTCCGACGTAGTAGCCAACCAATGTCTCGACGGAGTGCCCGAGCCTGAGCGCTGCTTCGCCCAGTGGGACCCCGGCCCGCAGCCAGGTGGTAGCGCACGCGTGCCGGCAGTCATACGGTGATATGGCTCCATGGCCGACCTTGGCGGCAGCCCGCCCGAGGGCCCGGCGCCAGTTGGATCGGGCCGGTGGGCGATTGCCTCGGGTTCGAAACATGAGGGTGTCAGGGCCGAACTGGTTGACGTCGATCCAGGCTGCAAGTGTCTCGACCAGGACCGACGGGATGGGGAGGGACTGCCGCGGGTGGGGGTGTCAACCTTGATGAGAGGATTGACACGTGGGAAAGCCGTATCCGCAGGAGTTCCGTGATGATGTTGTTCGGGTTGCCCGGCAGCGCGATCCGGGGGTGACGTTGGAGCAGGTCGCAGCTG
>JBCCGX010000004.1:0-30489 GCA_039029035.1 Acidobacteriota bacterium
CGGCCGAGCCGCGCCGGTCGAGCAGCGTCCACAGAAGCCCCCCGACGGTTGCCAGAACGAAAAGGATGAGAACCTGGACGTAGTTCCAGGTCGTGTCGCCGCTACCGGCGGGGCGCACGGTGATCTCGCCAAGTCCCAGGAAATGCTCGCCGGTGAACAGCACCAGGGGATCCCAGATCTTGCGCATCAGGTCGCCGCGCTCGCTCACTCCTGGGATCAGGCTGAGGGGAAACGGCAGCACGTAGAGCACGAAATAGATCAGCAGGAAGCGGAAACCGAGTCGCCGGAGCCCGAGCCAACGTCCAGTATCCTCGCCATTCACTGACTTTCCTCCTCGCTCAACATTCTCAACTCTAACCTCACGCCGCGCGACGCACGACCTCGCGGGCGATCGCCGAGACCAGGTCGCCAACGAGGACGATGCCAGCGCCGATGAGGACGAAGAAGAACAGCTCGTCGTAGTGATTGCGCGCCCGGGTGTCGACGATCCAATAGCCCAGGGAGACGATGCCGAGCATACCGAGCACCGTGGCCTCGCGGACGCAAGTTTCCCAACGGTAGAAAAAGAAGAGCAGGAAGCGCGGCAGGATGAGGGGAAAGAGCCCAGCGGCAGCAATCTGCAATCGGCCGGCGCCGAGGCCGCGCAACGCTCTGAGTGACGCCGGATCGAGGTTCTCCACCACTTCCGCCGTGAGCTTGCCGAGAATGCCGGCGTTGTGCAGTGCCAACGCCAAGACCACTGGCCAGGCATTGGGGCCGAAGATGGCAAGGAAGAGGAAGGCCCACACATACTCCGGAATGGCACGGATGAAGATGAGGATGGCACGGGTCAGCGCGACAGCGGAGCGCCAAGCGCTCGTTCTGAGGCGCGATGGCGACTGCGGACCAGGCAGGTAGGGCTCCGGCGTTGCCAAGGTGCGAGCGGCGAAGAACATCGCCCCCAACGCCCAAAGGGCGGCGAGGACGATGGCGGCGACCGACATGGCCAGGGTCACCCTAGCGGCCGCGGCGCCCTTCTCCGCCAGGATCTCGCCGGCCCAATTGGCAGCGATGGCGAGATCGAAATCCTGCCCCTGCAGCGGGTAGGGGCGAAGCTCGCCGAGGAAGCGCTCGAGATTGCCTAACCGGCGCTCGTCGAGGAATCCGACCGGCCATAGCTCGCGATTGGACCACGAGAGGATCACCAGGGCCAGCAGCGCCACACCGCTCCAGCGGGCAAAGCGGCTCCGCGGCCGTTGCCGATGGAGCCGGCGGATCTCGCGATCCCTCGATCCGGCGGTGCTCTTCATGCGACCACCAACCGGCGCCGCAGGGCACCGCTCCACCAATCGGCGAGGGCGACGAGCCCGATCAAGGTGTAGAGGTAGGTCCAGACCTCGCCGTAATAGAGGTTCTCGAACGAAGCCGCGATGTAGAAGCCCAGGGTCGGATAGCCGAAGAAGCCGAGCACCGCCGAGGAGCGTAGAGCGCACTCGAAACGGTAGAAAGCATAAGCCGTCATGTCGGGCAAGGCGCGTGGCAACAGGCCGAAGAGGAAGACCTGGGCCGGTGAAGCCCCCGCAGCACGCAGGGCGCGGGCGGCGTCCCGCGGCGCCTCGTCGAGCATCTCGGAGAAGACTTTGGCCAAAGTGCCGCTATAGGGAATGGCGATAGCGATCACCGCCGTCAGCTGACTGAGGCCGAAGGCAGCGAGCAACAGCACCGCCCAGATCAGCTCGTGGATCGACCGCAGCAGCGCGATGACCACCCTCGCGCTGCCGTAGAGCAGCGGCCGGATCGTCCGTCTCAGCGACTTCTGAACGCCAGCGCCGCCAGCCGGCTCACCGGCCCACCAGGCCGTCGAAGCCAGAAAGCCGAGCAGTAGGCCAAAGACGACCGACAGGCTGAGCGCCGCGGCAGCGAACGTCACCGTCAGGCGCGCCGCTTCCAGGGCTTTCAGTGGCAAGGGCTGAATGCCCGCCGGCAAATCGTCCGCCTCGTAAGTCAGGGCGGGCGACAGGGCGCGGGAGAAGAGCTCGCCAGCGATCGCCAGACCACCGTCGCCCGGCAGCAGATCGCGCGGATCGAGCTCGAGAGCGAAAGCGGCCCACAAGCCTGCCGCGGCGATGGCCGCCAGGACCAATCCGCGGCGCCCAGAGCGCCCCTTGGATCGGGGTAGGGCGCCTCCGTACTCTGCGTTGCCTTGCCTGGCCATGTCCTCGGATATCCTGACAGCGACTCGTCAAGCGCCGTCATCCAACATCTCTTCGGAGGTTAGATCGTAGAGCTGATGGAAGTCGGCATCAGCGAGCTCGGCCGAGGGGCGATCGAAGACGATGGTGCCGCGCCGCAGGCCGACGAGCCGGGGTAGGAACTCGCGCGCCGCTTCGAGGTCGTGCAGACTCATACACAGGGTGATCCCGGCCTCGCGCGAGAGCTCGACAAGCAGGCGCATGGTGTCACGGGAGCGTGCCGGATCGAGACTCGAGATAGGCTCGTCCGGCAACAGCACCCGCGGCTCCTGATAGAGGGCCCGGGCAATGGCGACCCGTTGGCGCTGACCGCCGGAGAGACGGTCGGTGCGCTCGTAGAGCTTCTCACTGATACCGACCCGCTCGAGCAGGCGGTGGACACGATGTACTTCGGCCCGCGGTGGGAGAAACAGCAATCGCAGGGACGCGAGCAGAGACATCCGGCCGAGACGACCAGCGAGGACATTGCGTAGTACCCGAAGGTTGGGCACCAAGCTGAGGTCTTGATGGATGGTCCCGATGTGGCTGCGCAGACGACGCAGCCGCGCCGGCGGCAGGCTGGCCAGGTCCTCACCGTCGACCGCCACCGAGCCGCTGGACGGCCGAACGGTGCCGTTGAGCAACCGTAGCAGGGTTGTCTTGCCGGAACCGCTCGGCCCGACGAAGCCCACCGCCTCGCCCGCAGCGACCGCGAGATCGACCTCGCGCAGTGCGGCGGTTTCGCCGAAGGCGACCGAGACTCCGGCGAGCCGGAAGCTCGCACCTTCGGCTTGCATGCGATCTACCGTAACATGTCCAACGATTCGGCCACTTTGCGGATCCCCTCGAACTCCTCGTTGGTGGCCGGGATCAAGCGCTGCCGCGGTAGGGCAACCAGCAGGGTCGGATCATCGATCGACACCAGGGTACTTTGCAGGCGCTCGCTAAATCCGGCACCGAAGGCGTCGTCCACATCCGGGCGCACCGTCCAGTTGTAGTCGGCGTAATAGGGCGTCTTCCAGATCACCCGTGCCACGTCGGGATCGGTCTCGCCATCGGCAACCCGGCGATCGTAGACCGTGTAGTTGACCGCACCGATCTCGAATTGTCCCGACTCCACCAGCTCCACCGTCTTGTCGTGGCTACCGGAGAAACCGACTGGCTGGGCGAAGAAATCCGCCGGCGCCTGACCGGTGTTCTCGCGCAGGTAGAATTCCGGCATCAGACGACCGGAGGTCGAGCTTTCCGAGCCGAAAGTGAACTTGTACTCGGAGATATCCGCTGGGAAGGCTTCGGAAGCCTCGAGGCCGGTGTCCTTGTGGGCGATGAAGTAGGTGTAGAACTGCGGATCGCTTGCCCCCTGGGCGATTGCCTGGGCACCGGGCACCGACTTGCGGGCCTGCACGCCGGTCAGACCGCCGAACCAGGCCAGCTGCACGTCGTTATTCTTGAACATCTCGACCGACGCTTGATAGTCGCGCGCTGGAACGTACTCCACCGGCACGCCGAGCTCACTCGCCAGATGGTCGATCAACGGCGCCAGCTTCTCGCGCGTCTCAGTAGTGTTCTGATCGGGGATAGCGGAGAACCTGAAGACCTGCTCGGCTACGGGCTCGGGCGTCGCGGGTTCGGGCGCTCCGTCGCCGCCGCAGCCGAGCATCACACCGGCTAACAACAGGACAGTCGCGGTGACGGCAGACGACGACGGAATCGAAGACACGAACTTCATCGGTAGCTCCTCTGTTTTGCAGAATGGAAACGCGACGTTCTAGTCGATGACCGGTGACAGCTCAGCGATTCGACCAACGATGCTATCGGCCTCGTCGTCGTCCACCGTACGCAGATCGAAAAGCAGTGCGTCGTCCTGCAGCCGTGCCAGGATCGATGGTTCGCCGCGCCGCAGACCGGCAGCGAGCTCCCCCACCGAGATCTCTCGGGGCGTCACGCGAACACCCCAGCTGGCGATCTCCCGTGCCGGCATCGAGCCACTGCCCGCTTGGGAGGCGCATTCCACGGCGGTGACATCGAAGCCGGCGACGCTCGCGAGCCGACCGGCCAGAGCTTCGGCACGCGGCCGCAGCTCGTCGGCCGGGGCGACGAGTCGTCGTAGGGCGGGGATCTTGGCCACGGCCTCCGCATCGCCCCCCAGGTAGAGGCGCAGGGTCGCTTCGAGACCGGTGTAGATCAGACGCCCCGGTCGCACCGAGCGAAACAAAGGATGCTTTCGACAACGCATCACCGCCTCGGCTTTGCCGGCGATAATCCCCGCCTGCGGCCCGCCGAGGAGCTTGTCGCCCGAGAAGCAAACCAGGTCGGCGCCGGCGGCGATCGAGTCGGCCACTAGATCCTCGCCGCGGCGCCCGTGCGCCGCCAGATCGACCAGACAACCGGAGCCCATGTCATGGACCACCGGCACGTCGTGCTCGCGCCCGATCTCGGCCAGGGTGGCGACATCGACCTCGCGAGTGAAGCCCACGACTCGATAGTTCGAGGTGTGGACCTTGAGAATCATCCCAGTCTCGTCGTCGAGGGCGTTGCGGTAGTCCTTCTCGTGGGTGCGATTCGTGGTGCCGACGCCTGCGAGGATCGCGCCGCTTTCGCGCATGATCTCCGGCACGCGGTAGGAGCCACCGATCTCGACCATCTCACCGCGTGAGAGCAACACTCGCTTGCCGCGGGCGAGGGCGGCGAGGATCAGCAGGGTCGCGGCGGCATTGTTGTTGACCACCGTTGCCGCCTCGGCACCGGTGAGCTCGCGGATCAGCAGATCGCAACCGCGGTCCCGCCCGCCGCGGTCACCGCTTTCGAGGTCGATTTCGACTCGTTGCGGGTAAGGTGCGAGCTGCTGAATCGCCTGCGCGACCTCCGGCGCCAGAGGTGCCCGGCCGAGACCGGTGTGGAGAATCACTCCGGTGGCGTTGATCACCCGGCAGTAATAGGGTCGCGCGCGCTTGGCCAACCCTGCCGCCAGCCGCTCGTGAATCGCGACAGGCGCGAGATCTTCTTCGCGCAGGCTCCCGTCTCGCCCCAGGCGGCGCAGATCGTCGAGGACCTGGCGCAGCTCGCGGACCACCTGGCGGCGGGGGTACAGCTCGTAGAGCGCCTCGGTTTCGGGCATCGCCAGGAGGCGGTCGACCGCCGGGATGTGACGCAGCAAGTTGGGGGTGGATGCGACCTCGGACATCGAAACGAGCTTATCAACCGAGAAGCCGATCTGGCGGAAGAACCGGGGCGGGTGTTCGCCTGCCGTGTGAGAATCGAGCCCGATTCTCGCCGCAGCGGCTGAATCCAGTCTCGATTCGCTTGCGAAGGAGGCAGCGAGCCCTGAGGGTCGATCAATTGCAGTAGAATTCGCGCGCTTTGATGCTTCGCACGTTGCGCCGCGAGCACTCAACCTGGCAGTCGACCAGCACGTCGGCTGGCTTATCGAAGAACAACCCGGATGCTACGGCTGTGCGCCTGTTGTTGGTAGAAGATGAGCCGAATCTGGCAACGCTGCTGAGCCGCCGGCTTCGCAACGCGGGCTACGTCGTCGATGTCGCAGGGACGGGCAAGCGAGCTATCGAACTGGCGGTCGACAACGTTTACGATGTCGTAGTACTCGATATCAACCTGCCCGATTGCTCGGGTATTCGGCTACTCGAGCGTTGGCGCGGAGAGGGCCAGCGCTACCCAATCTTGATTCTCACCGCCCGGTCGGACGTACGAGACAAGATTTTCGCCCTCGACGCCGGAGCCGATGATTATCTGACGAAGCCCTTCGACTACCAGGAGCTGCTGGCACGGCTCCGATGCCTACTGCGGCGTCGCGACGCGGAGCCGGTCCGGATGCTGAAGTTCGAGGACCTCACCTTCGATCGGACGACACTGCAGATCCGGCGCAATGGGACGCCGCTCAGGCTCACGGCCAAAGAGCTGGCACTGATCGAGTACTTCTTGCTCAACCCCGGCAAGGTGCTCAACCGTACTGGGATCGCCGATCACGTCTGGGACGATCGGTACAAGGCCAAATCCAACGTGATCGATGTCGTCGTCGGCCGTCTGCGCAAGAAACTCGAGGCCAAGGGTGGTCCTCGCCTGATCTTTACCATCAAGGGCCTGGGCTACGTGCTTCAACACCCTAAGTCCGCGGACTGACAAGCCTAAGCAACAGAGCTCCCTCAGCGGAACTCGCCGGCCAGGGCGCGTCAAGCACTGGCGGCGAGGCGCCACCTGGTCATCTATGTCCAGGCTCCGCCGGCTTCCTTCGGTCCGAAGGTTGCTCGCGCCTCGCTCGAGGCGTCCTCTAGCTCACACCCTCGGCTACGGGCCACGATCTGGGTGATAGCCTCGCCCCTGTTCCGCCGGCTCGAGCTCTTCTCCCAGCACCTTTCCACCGATGCAGCTCTCAGTCCCACGGGGTGCGCTTCTCCTCTTCGTTGCCAGCTTCGGCGCCCTGGTCTACCAGGTCACCTGGCCGCGCATGCTGCTGCCGATCATCGGCGCGTCCGCCGCCGCGACGACGGCGGTCTTGGCGATCTGCATGGCGGGAATGGGACTCGGTGCATCGGTCCAGGGCCGAAGGACGGACGAAATCCCGTTGCCACTGACCTCCTTCGGGCGACTCGCGATCGGTAGCTCTCTGACCGCCGCTGCGACGCCCTTACTGATCCTCCTTCTAGGGCCGATCTACGACGCCCTCGGGGGTGGTCCTGGTCTGGGGCTTGCTGGTGCGACGCTGGCTCGGCTGTTGTTGTCAGCGCTGGTATTCGGACTGCCCAGTTTTCTCATCGGTAGCCTTCTCCCAATAGCTACCCAAGCGGTGAGCCGTGGCAGCGAATCGGAGCGCGGCACCCTCGGCGTACTGTCTGGGGCTACCTTCCTGGGCGCGGCGAGCGGTGTCTGGGCAACCACCTTCATCTTGCTCCCGACGCTCGGCAGCCGCCAGTCGGTCTGGGTCGCCAGCACGATCCACTTCCTCCTGGCTTTCGCTGCTCTCATCATGGGCAAGCCGCGAGCCACGACAACGGCTGAAGGGTCGACCGTCTCGGCGGCCAGCAAGCCAAAGCACCAGACGCCATCGCCCCCTCACGCTGCATCCGGCTGGATGCTCCCGATCGCGGCGATCGCCAGCGGCGCTTTCATCCTCATGGTGCGGGTCTGGTACCGCCTGTTAACGCCAGTTCTCGGTGGGTCATCCTACGCTGCCGGCTTGATTCTGACAGTGGTTCTGCTCGGCCTGGGCGGCGGTGGATTGATCTACGCAGCGAGCGCCAGGGATCGATCTCCTACAGCTCTGACTTTCGCCGCCACCTGCTCCTGGCAGGCGATCTGCCTCGGCCTGCCCTACGCCCTCGGCGATCGGCTAGCGATCCTCGCCATGCTCGTGCGGCCCCTGGGTGACGCAGGTTTCGGCATGCTGGTGTTCAATTGGCTCGGCCTTGCTGCCCCCCTCGTGCTGCCGGCGGCCATAGTCGCCGGCTACCAGCTGGTGCTCGGGGCGGAAACTCTCGGTGCCGGGTTTGACGGCGGCGGCCGCCCGGTAGGACAAGCCTGGGCCTGGCTCCTAGGCGGTGCGCTCCTCGGCTCGATCGCAGGTGGCTTTTGGCTGATCCCGTGGCTCACCACTTCGGGGACTTGGCGGGTCGTGATCGGGCTTTGGGTCGCCCTTGGCTTGGCCACGCTCTTCGGATCCTGGAAGAGCCGGCGGACTCAATTCGGCCTCGGCAGCGCGGCCATTCCGATGGCGATCGGTCTCCTCGGACTGACGCTATGCACCACTCAGGGCCCGACCACCTTCTGGCAGCATTCCCCGATCGGCATCGGCCGCATGCCAGCGAGCTTCGACGGCCGCAACGAGTTGCTCGAGCAGGTGCACGAACGCCGACGCGCGGTCGCCTTGGAGATCGAGGGGGTCGAGTCGAGTGTTGCTCTGGAGTATCACGAGCAGTACGCCACCAGGGTCGACGGCCAAGCCGTCGACAGCGTCGCTCGGGCCGCGCCCGCCAGGGTGATGAGCGTTCTGACCGGTGCCGCGCTCCATCGCGAGGCCCGGCGCGGCCTGGTGCTCGGTCTCGGCCACGGCCTCGCCGCTGGCTGGCTGGCCGAGGTAGCGAGCATCGAGCGCGTCGACGTGGTGGAGGTCGAACCGGCCTTGCGGGCTATCGCTGAGCTCAGCTCGCCGATCAATCACGACGTCTTGCGTCACCCCAAAGTCCGGTGGATCGTCGGCGACGCCCGGGAATTCCTGCGCACCAGCGACGAGACCTACGACCTGATCTTCAGCCAGATCTCGGATCTTCAGCAGCCCGGCGACTCGAGGCTTCTCAGTCGAGAATACTACTCATCCGCCAACGCACGCCTTGCCAGTGGTGGGTTGCTGCTACAAGCGCTGCAGGTCGACAGCCTCGACGCCGACCAGTTGCGCACGATCTACGCCACCGTCGGCTCGGTCTTCCCGGTGGTCGAGAGCTGGCAGGTGAGCCACGACGACCTGCTCCTCGTTGCCAGCCAGGAGAAGCTCGAGCACGACGTCGATCGACTGCGCCGACGCCTGGCTGAGGACCCCTGGGCTAGCGGCCTCGATTGGACCTGGGGCGTGACGGGTTTGGAGGGTTTCTATAGTGGCTATCTCGCCGCACCCGGACTGGCGACCGAACTCGCAGAACGGCAGGCCACGGGCCGAGGCCTGCACAGCGATGACCACCCCCGGCTCGAGTGGGGCTTCACACGCAATCTTGGGCGCCGCGGCCTTTTGCGCCTCGACCCGTTGCGCTCCCTGGCCCGAGACGGCGGCCTGGATCGGCCGGCGATCCGTTCAGGGGCGATCGTTTGGCATCGGGTGGACGATCTGCAGACCGTACGCCAAGTCGCCTGGGGTAGCCGGCCGGAGCTGCCGGCGGGTTTCGACACCGCGGCCGACCACCGGGTACGCGCCCGACAGGCGTACTCCAGTGGCGATCTGCGCCGGGCGTTACTTCAATGGTCCCAGCAGACCCAGGCGCCTGCAAACCCTCTCGACCGACTGCTGCTCGCCGAAGCGGCGGCGGAGTTCGGCGATCCTCGCGTCGCCTCGATCGTCGAGCCTCTGCGGAGTCGGCGGCCGGTCGACGTCGAAGCCGTTCTAGCCCGCTATCAATTGCGCCAAAGGTCACCCCAGGACAGTCTGCGCCACCTGATCCAGGCGGTCCACAACGCGCGCGCCCATCCATGGTTCCATCCCGCCACCATGCTCCGTCTTCTCGCCCTTGCCCAGACACTAGCTGAGAGTGACCAGGCCCTGGCCGAGGAGATCTTCGAAGCCTTGCGCGCTCCCTTCGCCTTGCGCCACCTGGAGGAAGCACGCCAACGCACCCGGCTGGCCATCGCCAACCGCCTGGCGGCCCCTGAGCTCTGCGTCGAGGCGATCCAAACCTTCGAGCCGCATGTCCCTTGGGAGAGCCAGTTCCTGCACGATCGCGTCAACTGCTACCAGCGCGCCGGGCACCCCCTCAGGCAGACAGCACAGGCCGACCTGCAACGCTTTCTCGACGCGACACCTCCGAGCCTGGAAGCCGGGTTGATGCCGTAGCCGTGCCTTTCGACGAGCTCCCCAGCGGTGAGAATCCATCCCTCCGTCCAGCTCGGAACATGATAAAATCGTCTCAACCCCCGACGACGTTGAAGTCGTGGGTTGTCAGCGGCCTCCAGAACGCTCCTCGCCTGCAGCGACCGTGAGTAACCGACATCATCGAGGGCGGAAAAGTCCATTGAGCGTAGGGACTCTACGACTGCGCGCTCTTTCGCTCGGTCTCTGCGTTTCGACTTGGGCCGCATGGACTGGCTTGCTGGCGGACGAGGGTGAGCCGGCAAAAGCCGAGCTCGAGCCGCCCCAGGTAGCGTCCCTGGCGGATTCGGCAACAGCTGAAGCGAGCGATTCGCTCGTGCCCGTACCCATCGATCCACCCGCGGCAAACGGCTCCACCTTCCCGGCGCTGGCTTCCGAGAACGTCACGACCCTGCGGCGAAAGCACGACGTTCTGATGACCTGGCTGGAGCCAGGTGAGGCGGACGGGCGGCTGAAGTTCGCCCGTTATACGGGCCAGGAATGGACCCCACCCGTCACCATCACCGACGGCGTTTCGAGCCTTGCCGCGGCGGACCCGCCGTCTTTGATCGTGCTCAATACCCAGGCAGTGCGCCGTACCCTGATCGCGCGCACCGGCAACGTCGTTGCTCGCTCTGGCAACGCCGGACGGACCTGGAGCCGGCTACCCGCGCCGCCCCTGCCCTTCGCCTCGTTCGCCGGCGGCGAAGAGGGCGGGTACGCCTTCTGGCTGGCCCCTGACGGCGACGGTTCGGCGAGGCTTCTGGGCACCCGGATTCTGGCCGGCGAAGCACTCCTCGATCCACGCGCCGCAGACGGTGCTGGTACTTCGGCCGCGATGACCTGGGACGGCCCGGTGGTGGTGTATCGCGACGGCAGTACCGACGGTGCGCAAGACATCAACCTGATCCGCCGTCAGGATGCTCGGTGGACGCGACCGCGACCGGTCCACCACGTCGCCGGCTGGCGACAGACCGCTAGGCCAAAGAGCGGACCGGAAGTGGCTGCTCTCAAGCGTCAAGTCGCTGTCGCGTGGTACACCGAGACACCCCATCGCCCGCGGATACTCGCCGCTTTTTCTAGCGACGCGGGTCAATCGTTCGGCGCTCCGGCAGAGGTCGATGTCAAACGCGGGGATCGGGTACCGCTGGATTTCGTCGATGTGACCTTGAACGAAGACGGCCACGCTCTGGTCCTGTGGATGGCCAGCAACGGGCCGGCGAAAACCGACCTCAAGCTAGCCCGGGTCACTGCCGACGGCGGACGCGGCGAGGAGCTGATTCTGGCGAAGCTCCCCAACGGTTCGGGAGGCCTTCCCCAGATCACTCGCGTCGGCGACTCCGTCGCCGTCGCCTGGAGCGAAGAGGCCTCGAGACAGGCTGGAGAACAGCACTTGCGGGTGGTGTCCGTGCCCCTCGCTGGCATCCCCACGCCGGGCAGCGGCTCCGCCTCTGCGATCGCTGCCGTGGCCCGAGATGCCTCCGGATCCAACCGCGAGCAAGGGTCGAACAGCGAGCCGCTGTTCGACACCGACCTCCTCTCCTTGGATGGCGACGAAGTCTCGCTGCTTGCGCTGCGCGGGCGTGCGGTGCTGCTCAATCTGTGGGCGACCTGGTGTCTGCCCTGCATCGCGGAGATGCCCGAGCTGGCCGTGCTGCACGAGCGCCACCGCAGCGAGGGGCTCGAAGTGGTTGGACTGAGCGTCGACGACGCCAGTGCCGAAGACAGGGTGCGAGCCTTCGTGGCCCAACACGAGCTCCCATTCGCTATTTGGCTCGATCCCGAAATGCACATCTATGACGCCCTGCGCGTCAAGAGCCTGCCGGTCACACTGGTCATCGATCGTCAAGGCGGAATCGTCTGGCGCCGGGACGAGGCGATCAAAGCCGACGATCCGGCGCTCCGCGCAGCAATCCGCCGTGTGCTGAGTGATCCCTAGCAGTCGGAGGTGCGAATCAACCGCAGGCGACAGCGAGAGCCACAATCGGAGCCCGGATCAACCCATGCATCGCAGGAAAAACCAACCGGCACGAAGCAGAGCCGCGAACCTCCCCGCCGTTGGCGGCACAGTTGCGGCTCTGGTTCTAGCGGCCGGATGGTGGCTGTGGCGCCCTGGCGACGATCGAACGATGGTGAGTTTGGCGGCAAGCTCTTCGATTGTGGACGCCGCACAGGACACTCCGCCGCCAGTGGCGACAACCTCTTCGAACCTGCTGTCGGACGACCCGACCGTCGACGGGTGGGAGAGCGAGGCTGCCAGCGAGAAGATCGACAAACGTTTGAAGCGTCTCGCCACCTGGCTCGCCGACCCGTCGCAAGTACCCACCGAGGAGCTGCAGACTCTGGCCGACGCGGCTTTTCGCGGCAGTTCGCTGCGGCCGCAGGCCTTACAGCAGGTAGTCGATAGCGACACCTTTCACATTGAGCGCGCCGAAGACCTCGGGACGAATGAAGCGATCCATCGGAACCGCCGTGGTTTCGTCGCAGCGATGCAGACGCTGCGCCAACCCTACGACGGAGCGGGTGAGGTGCGCGCCGAGCTCAAGCTCTTTCACATCGAGTTGAGCCAGCAGTCGATCGTCACCCGTCAGTACGTGTCGATCAGCGGCGTCGATACCACCGGGCCGGTGGAGGAACACGCCACCTGGCTAAGCCATTGGACTCGGGGAGAGCAACCGCAGCTGCAAAGCCTGATCCTGGAAGACTACGAGCGCGCTCGGGCGAAGGCCCAAGCGCCACTGTTCAGCGATTGTACGGAAAGCGTACTGCGCTACCGCATCGCTGCCGACGAGCTCTTGGGGCGCCCCTTGCCGCACTGGTATCGGCGCATCGAATCGCGCTTCGGCCAGAGCCCGCTGGGCTACCACGGGCTGTCACTGGGGGACGTCAACGGCGATGGTCTGGAAGACTTGTACCTCGCCAACCCCGGTGGCTTGCCGAACCGGCTCTTCGTACAGAATCCGAATGGCACCGTCACCGAGCGCTCGGCGGACGCCGGAGTGGACTGGATGACGACGACGATGAGCTCGCTCTTCGTCGACCTGGACAACGACGGAGACCAAGACCTGATCGTCGGTTCCTCGCCACAGATCGTCATGGAGAACGATGGTCAGGGCCAGTTCGAGCCGCGGCAAACCCTGCCCGGGACCGCCATTGCGACATCGATCGTCGCCGCGGATCCTGACGCCGACGGCGACCTGGATCTGTACGTCTGCTACTACTCCAGCAACGGACCGGTCCCCATTCACGATGCCAACAACGGACCACCGAACACCCTGTGGCGCAATGACGGCGACTGGAACTTCAGCAACGTCACCCGCGACATCGGCCTGGACGAGAACAACGCTCGCTTCAGCTTCGCCGCCGCATGGGAGGACTACGACAACGATGGCGACCAGGATCTCTACGTAGCGAATGATTACGGGCGCAACAACCTCTACCGCAATGACGGCGGCAGGTTCCGCGACGTCGCGCCACAGGCGGAGGTCGAAGACATCTCGGCCGGCATGTCCGTTACCTTCGGCGACTACAACCGTGACGGATGGATGGATCTGTACGTCAGCAACATGTTTTCCTCGGCCGGCAATCGCATCACCTATCAACGCCGGTTCAACCCGGCGGCACAGGGCGCTGAGAGGGCTACCTTCCAGCGCCATGCGCGGGGCAACTCGCTGTTTCGCGGCGGCCCCGACGGGCGCTTTACCGACGTCAGCGAGGAGGCCGGCGTCACCATGGGCCGATGGGCCTGGGCCAGCCTCTTCATGGACATCGACAACGACGGTCTGGAGGACCTGGTGGTTGCCAACGGCAACCTGACCAACGACAACCCGAAAGATTTGTGAAGCTTCTTCTGGCGGCAGGTCGTGTCGCGTTCTCCGGTCAGCACCGAGCAGGCGATGGAAGAAGGTGTCCTGGACCGATACACCGAGGCGGTCCTGGAGATGGGCCGCAAGATCCTGCGCGGCCAGTCGTTCAGCGGCCGCGAGCGCCACTGCGTCTATCTCAATACCGGCGAACCGCGCTTCGCAAACATCTCGGCCGTCAGCGGCTTGGACTTCCCCGAAGACGGTCGCGGCATGGTGGTGACGGATTGGGACTTCGACGGCGACCCTGATCTGTGGATCAGCAACCGGACCGCGCCGCGTGTGCGCTTTCTCAGAAACGACACCGCCACCGACAATCGATTCATCGCCCTGCGACTCACCGGCAACGGCACGACCTCCAACCGTGACGCGATCGGCACGAGAGTCACACTACCGGTGGGCGAGGTGACGCTGCTGCGCACGCTGAAAGCCGGCGAGGGCTTCCTCTCGCAATCCAGCCGCTGGCTGCTCTTCGGGCTCGGCAGGGAGGGCGCTGTCGGGCCAATCGCCGTGCGCTGGCCCGACGGCTCACGGCAGAGCTTTCCCGGCCTCGAGCCGAACCGTTTCTACGAGATCGAGCAGGGTGCTGGCACTCCCACAGTCTTCACGCCGCCGAATCGGGTGGAGCTGACGCCGAGCACCGTCGCCCTGACCCCGTCGACGCAGAAGATGCGCTTGCGCCTCGTCTCCAAGACGCCCCTACCGCGACTACGCTACCGTGATCTCGCAGGCGCTGACCATCGGGTGCGCGACCACCTCGACAAGCCTTTGCTGCTCAACCTCTGGGCGAGCTGGTGCCTGCCGTGCAAAGCGGAGCTCGACGAGCTCGACGCCGCCGGCGCTCATGTGCTGGCCCTGAGCCTGGATGGCCTCGGCGAGGCGAGCCCCACCACCCACGACCATGGGCGCCAGTTCTGGCAGCGTCATGGCTATCGCTTCGCCGCGGGCTTCGCCGACGAAGGGCTGATCGACCTCCTGCAGGGCTATTACAAAGCACTGTTCCTCGATTGGCGGTCCTTCGTCCTGCCCACCAGCTTCCTGATCGACACCGACGGAACCGTCGGCGCCATCTACCGTGGGCCGGTGACGGTGGCGGAGCTCGAAGAAGACATCGCTCGCCTGCGAGACAGCGTCGAAGACCGGCGCGCTCGGGCGGTCCCTTTCGCCGGTCGCTGGCTGCGCCAGCCGCGCACCGCCTCGCCGACCGAGCTCGCGCGGGCCTTCATCACAGACGACATGCTCTCCGAAGGCATGGCGTATCTCGAGGAGTTCGGTAGCGACCACGACAACCCGCTGCGGCCACAAGTCTTCATGGAGCTAGCTCAGAAGCTGCATCGCCGCGGCCACACCGAGCAGGCGGCGAGTATCGCCGCCATGGCAAAGCAGCTCCACGAGCGCCGAGCCGCGGAGCAGGGATCCGGCGACGAGTGATCCAGCGGTAGGCGGCGCTCTGGCGAAGCGCGGCGAAACACCGAACGACGATCAATCAGCGAAGTCTACCGGCCGCTTGGTGTCGAACTCGAAGGTGAAATTGAACAGCCCGGTCGCGTTGGTGCCGACGGCGGTCTGCGAGACTTGACCACCCTTCAGGTTTCGATTCGGACCGGTACCACCAGTGACAGCGCGTAGGAAAGGGACGTTGAGATCGATGAGCTCGATACCGTCGCTGACCACGGTGTTGGATCCGGGGGACTCCGGATTGAAGTCGTAAATCTGAGTCGTAGCCACGAACGGTCCCGACTGGGTCGCAAACCCCTCGCCAATGAACCAGCCTCGGCAAGTCCAGGTGCCGAGTACCAGCTCCGGGAACTCCGGGCTGCCATCGGCGGCAAGACCGGTGTCGACACCCTTCTCTTCAAATGTACCCGCCGGGTAGATGACCCCTTGGACGACGAACGTCGCTCCGTAGTCCGGCCCGACACCCGGGATCTCCGGTCCCTGGAACGAGAAAGTGGTGGCGTTGCAGGCGACGTCGATCGCTTGCGAGCCATCGCTGTCGCTATCGCTATCGCTGTCGCTGTCGCTGTCGCCAGGCAAATCGGCGACAACGAACATCGCTCCGGCGACGATCAGCCAGAGGAGCGTGAAGAATCGGGACTGTGCAAAAAGGTTCCGTCGTCTGGCGCGCATCGATATCCTCCACGGTGATTTGGGTCCGCCAGTGCATTCGGCGAGACAGACGCCCGAGGCGCTGTATGCGCCGTGTCGGCATGATTAAAGCCAGAATCCGCCCTCCCCTCGGGGGGAGGACGGATTCGTCGAGCCAAGAGCAAAGTTACCGAGCGTGCCCGGTTTGCCTGCTCTCTTCGGCCTCTCTAGCTTCCTTGGCCGCCTTGGGTCCCAAGGCTAGCTTGAGCAACCACTTCGTGAAGCCAGGCTCGAACAAGTGATGCCGCGGCCTGTCCTGAAGTAAGGAGGCCAGATGGGTCTTTACCGACTCCAACTCTTCGGCGAAACGGTTCTCGTTGCCCACGACGGGTTTGTTGGCGCGGAAGGCCTCTCGAACCTGGACGACTGCCTCGGATGCGGCGGCGACGAACTCGTCTGCCTCGGCGCCTTCGAGCTCCAGGTAGTGAGCCGTCTTCTCGATCGCCTTGCTGCGAAACTCCCTGACCGTGAGGCGTTCGCCGCGCTCCCAGATCTGGAGCTCCGCAATCTCACGCCAGAGGAATTTGTGGTCGCGAACGTCCACCATCTTCAGGCGCGGAATCCCCGCTTTGAACTCAGGTTCCGCCGAGGACTTCTCCACCGAGGCCACAATCGGCTTGGCGGCGGGCGCCGGCACCGACCAATCGCTGGCAAAGCCGCATTTCGGCATGGCCGGACCCATGTAGGGATTCTCTAGCTCGGCCGTCGGCTGCATCCACTTGGCGTAGCTTTTGACCATCGGACAGGCAAAGACGTGCCAGCCTTCGACCAGGCGGGGGTCGCCATCGGCCAAGACCATCAGGAGGCGGCTGACTTCGCCGAAGGCCTGGCGGGCCGCCGGCAAATCCCCGGACCCAGCCAGAGATTCTGCGGTGAGCGCCGCCTCCAAGATGACACTGGGCGCCTTGCCTGCCAGGCTGTCCTCCTGGTCCTCGAGGACGAGGCGCAAAGAGCCGGCCAACGCCGAAGCGCTCGCCGGCAGGACCGAAAGGCGGTCGGCCGCCAGGTCCTGACGCACGTTCTCGTAGGCACCGAAGGCGGTCTCGAGCGCGCTCAGGACCGGTGCGGGAAAGTCCTGCTGGGCAAGCTGCGTGGTGGAGGACGCCACCGCCGGCTCGACAAGGGCGCCGCAGGGAACGAGGATCAGCAGCGCCGCCAGCGCCGCTCCCGCCGCCCCATGGCACCGGGCTCTCTTACGGTAGGCTGTCGTACCATCGCTCATCGCGAGCTGTCTCCTTTTTGCGGTCTCTCTTCGGGCAAGTACCCTATGGTGCCTTTCTGACCTTCCTCGGGAGCCATCCACACCAGGAGGCGGGCGATCTGCCGCGGATCGGAGAAGGACGGCGCGGCACCCCACCACTGCCTGGGCTCATTGCCCATCTTCACCGTCCCGAGGTGGTTGGTGAGATCGGCATCAAGCTCGGGATCGCTCCAGGCGAAGCCGAGATTTTGCCGCAACGTCTCCATGTCCTCCGGGTTACCGGTGACGAAGAGCCATCCTGGCCCGATGCCGTAGACCTCCGCGTAGCGCGCCAGGACCTCCGGTGTATCTTTCTCCGGCTCCAGCGTGAACGAGTAGAACCAGACGTCTTTTCCCATCCGATCACCGAGCAGTTTTTGAACCTTCACGAGGTTCTGAGTGATGCCCGGTCACCTCTCCGTGCACGTTGCGTACATGAAGTTGATGAGAACGATCTTGCCTTTCAGCAGGTCGTCGTAGAAATAGACGTTCCGCCCCTCGTGGGTCTTGAGTACCAGGTTGGGAAAGTGATCTGAGAACGGGCTGGCGCCCCTCGCCATGGGCGACGTCGACGTCGCGGCGACGACATCCGGAGAGGGGGAGGCCGCCGCCTCCGGGGACCGGGCGTGAGACGAGCTCACGCCCAGTGCGGAAACGACGGCCACACAGGCGAAGGCGGTGAACGCTGACCGCCTATGGATCCGCGATGCAGGGAACGTCATGTTCTACCACTTCCCACAAGAGCAGCATTGCGTGATCCTCGTGCACCGTGTTGTGACAGTGCATGGGGTACTCGCCCAACCAGTCGCGATGACGCATCGTCAAGGTAATCGAGTCTCCAGGCCGCAGCAGCGCCACATCCTTTCGCATCTGCTCGAAGTCCGGCGGCGTCGCGCCGTCGCGTATCTCGAATTGATGCTCCTCTAGGTGGATGTGGATCGGGTGCTCCCAATCGCGCGACGCGTTGGTGATCGTCCAGCGCTCGGCCGTACCCTGCTTGACCTCGAAACGCGGCTTGAAGTTGAACAACTGGTCGTTGATCGTCCAGCCACCGTCGACGTTGTCGAAGACGAACTCGCGCTCGCAGACGATCTCGCTATTGAGAATCGTCGGCTGCGTGCGCATCACCCCGGTCACATCGCTCGGATCGACGACCGGCGGTCCCTTGACTCGGAACTGCATGACCTTCTGCGCGAACTTGGACGTCATCGGGGCGAAAACACCGGTGCGCCCCTTGCCGCTGGTCTGGTCGGCGATGTTCATCAGGTTGATCCGATCGCCGTGCGAGTAGCTGCTGAAGTCGATGACGACATCGTAGCGCTCGGCGGCTGAGATCGTCACGTTGTCGACTGTCACCGCCTGATGCAGCAGGTTCCCGTCGTTGCCGATGATGATCATATCCGTCGCCACATTGTCGTTGTCGCACTCAACGCCGTCGAGACCGACGTCGCAGGTCTGGAACGTGTAGATGCGCGACGGACCGCTGTTGACAATGCGGAAGCGATACTTCCGTGGCTTGACGTTCATGAAGGGCGTCACCACACCGTTGACCGTGACGTGCTCGCCGAGGAATCCATCGAGATTGAATGGATCAAAGACGAGCTTGTGGGTCATCGGATCGAACTGCTTGTCGCCAACCAACAACGGCACGTCGAACCTCTTGGCCGGCAGCGGAAAGCCACTGGTCTCGTCGTTGTTGTCCAGATCGTCATAGATCAGGAAGCTGCCAGCCAGCCCCTTATAAACGTTCTGCGACGTGAAGTCGGCTCGATGGTCGTGGTACCACAGATGACCCAGAGCTTCCTCCGGATCAAAACCCGCCTGGAACATGGCGTAGTGGTGATCCATGTAGTTGCCGGTGTCATAGAAGTAGATCGGGCCACCGTCACTCTCCGACGCACTGTGGAAATTGTGCAAATGGGTCGAGACCTGCGGAATGCCGAAACCGTCATTCCCCGGGTTCTCGGCCGGCAGAGTGTTGTGAATCCGCACCACGATCGGTTTACCGTAACGCGCCTTGAAGGTCGGACCTGGACTGAAGGTCTCCCCTTCGGCGTTGCCATAGCCCCAGATGGTCGATGTTTGCATCAATTCCGGGTGGAACAGATGCTCGAACGGCCGAACGAACATCTCATACTCGCGGACCGGCGGGAACTCGGCGAACCTTTGAATCGCCCGGTCCGGAGGCCGGTTGGCACCCGGCTCGCCAGGATAGAGATCGCAGCCGTCGCTATCGCTATCGCTGTCGCTATCGCTATCGCTGTCGCTATCGCTATCGCTATAGCCGGCATAGACGTAGTCGTCGCTGTCGCTATCGCTATCGCTGTCGCTATCGCTATCGCTGTCGCTATCGAAATCCGACGCTTTGCAGTTGTCGAACGGATCCACCGGCGGGTGGAGTGAGGAGACCCGGACCACCTTGTTGGCGTTCGGCGGCTTCGGAAGCTTCTGTAGGAAAGGTGTTAATTCGAGTTTCGGAACGTCACACAGTTCTCCGGTCAACCGGAGGCATTCAAAATTTTCGAGGATGTCTTCGTCGACAGTGGGTACGGCCGTAGCATCAGCCGTCACAGACCCCGCACGGGGGTCGATGAGAATGGGTCACACCACAAACGGCGGACCGTCCAGCCTGTCGTCGTGGGGTGTCAGGGGATCGTCATGCGCTACGGCCGGATTGCCGAACTCGTCTTCTTGGCGCCGGGTCCGCACCGTGACACAGATTTCGCCGCCCGGATTCGGCTCGACGCCGGGGATGTCGTTCCGAATATCCGGGTTGGGTAGGCCGCTCGCCGGCAGCACGCCGGGGAGCACACTCTCGTTGGCGCCCTGGCCGGCGATCACGTCCGCTCCGGCGACCTTGAAGACCTCGGCTGTGGTCGCCAGGATCGGCGTCCCTTCAGTGTCCAGCCCGTTGCGCGCCGCGAGCTTCGTCATCTCCGACTGGCAGGCCGCCGAGTCGACATCCGGGCCGTCCCAGGTGACGAACATGATGCGCCAGAGTCCCAGCGGGTTGGAGGTCAGGTAGCCGTTACCGGTGTCGAAGATGTTGTCCTGCCGCCGGTTGCACGGAGCCGGGACCAGCAGGTCGCCAGAGGCCGGGACGGCCGGGCAACCCGCCACCGTATTCGGATCCGACGACGTGCGCGGGAAGATGAAGACGAAGGAGCCGTTGGTGAGGTCCTTCGTCTCCTGGTCGAGGAAGGCGCTCTCGAAGAAGAAGGCCGGCGGATCGGGATAAAACAACATCTCGCCCGCGGCGTTGAAGCCCATGTTGTGGACGGTGATGCGAGTGTCGTCAATGAACCGGCTATCCGTCGCCGTGCCGGTGTCCGTGCCCACGTCCCCTACGCCACGGTAGAAGGCACCGAAACGGCTCGGCGCGGTGGCCGGCACGCCGCCCACCGTCTCCTGGGCACGCATCTCCACCGGGTCGAGCCCGTTAGCGAGGTAGAAGGCGTCCGAAAATTGGAAGGCCGCTCCCCTCCCCACCTGGGAGCCATTCTGTGGGAAGTCGGCTTCGCCGGGGGCAAACGTGTCCCCGCCGATCGTGTTCTGGCCATGGGCGACACCGCCCACAGCCAAGACCATGACACATACAGCTAGCGAGCGCGCCGCTAACCACCTCGATCGTCTCATACAATCCTCCTTGCCTCGTTGGGGCATTCCATTCGTGGAACACTCCTGGTTGAAACCACGGCTGTTGGATTCCCTTACAGGACTGATGGAATGAGCAAGACTCGTACCGCTCGAAAGAACGAGGATAATCCGCCAAATCGACTAATTTCTTCGATTTGGAGTACGCCTGTATCGCAAACCTTCGGCTTCAGGTGTAAACCGAAGTTTTCACCTACAACCGGCGTCAACGGCTTGCAGATAGTCGCTCGTTCGCCTCGATGAGCATGTCTTTGTCGCTCGCAGGACTTACTGGGCGTGTCGCCCTGCTCTTGTTTGGCTCGGGCTTTTGCGCCTTGGTCTACCAGATCGCTTGGCTCCGCCTCTTGCGTCTGGTTTTCGGCGCTTCGACCACCGCCTCAGCGGCTGTGCTGGCCGTTTTCCTGGCCGGCCTGGGAGCCGGCAGCTTGGTCCTCGGCCGTCGGGCCGATGCGACATCCCACCCTCTCGCCTTCTATGCTCGCCTCGAGGTCGGCGTCGCTCTGGCGGCGGCGGCGAGCCCCTGGCTCGTAGAGCTGACCCAGGGAATCTATCTCGGCCTCGGTGGTACATCGACCCTCGGAACCGCGGGTGGTAACAGCCTGCGCTTGGTGCTAGCGGTGCTGGTACTGGGCCTTCCGACCTTTCTCATGGGCGGTACTCTGCCGGCGGTCGCACGGGCCGTGACACGCTCGACCGATGCCGGTCGGCGCCGTGTGGCGCTGCTTCTTGGAGCCAACACCCTAGGAGCGGTCTGCGGTGCCCTCGTCACCACTTTTGTGGCTCTCGAAGCCCTCGGAGTCCGCAAGACGATCTGGGCCGCAAGCGGCCTCAACCTGGGGGTCGCCCTCACCGCCTTGGCCCTGGCGACTCGGCACTCCATTCGCTCCTCAGCACGGCCAACCGATGAGCATCCGGCGACCGCCAGAAGATCGAGCGCGGCGCCGCAAGCAAAGAAGCTCGTCTTGATCTCGGCCTGCGCGGTCGGCTTTGTCTTCCTCCTCATGGAACTGGTCTGGTATCGCATGCTGGCGCCGCTCCTCGGCGGCTCGTCTTACACTTTCGGCCTGATTCTGGCGGTCGCCTTGCTCGGCGTCGGGCTCGGCGGCTTGCTCTATGCCGCTGGTCCACCCCGGCGCCGACCGACCCTCACGGCCTTCGCCAGCACCTGCGCGGCCGAGGCTTTGTGTATCGCTTTGCCCTACGCTCTGGGAGATCGAATCGCCGTCATGGCGATGCTCCTACGCCCGGTGGGCGACGTGAGCTTCGCTCTCCTGGTCGGCAGTTGGATCGTTCTAACCGTCGTCGTCGTCCTACCTGCCGCCATTGTCGCCGGGTATCAGTTTCCGTTACTGGTAGCGCTGCTCGGCGAGAGCGATGACCGGGTCGGCCAGGATGTCGGGTTGGCCTATGCCTGGAACACCGCCGGTACGATCCTCGGCTCGATCGCCGGCGGCTTCGGCCTCTTGCCATTGCTCTCGGCGCCCGGTGCTTGGGTCTTTGCCGCGGCCCTGTTGGTAGGGTTCGCCGCGCTCGCCTGGTGGAAGGGCCGGGGTTGGTCAGTGGGTGGTAGGCCCAGCCTAGGGCCGGTGACGCTCGGGGTCGCCGCCGTCCTATTGCTGAGCACCGCCGGACCGAGCGCGGTCTGGCGCCACACACCAACTGGCGCAGGCGGCATGCCGTCTACCTTCGCCGGACCCAATGAGGTGCGGCAAATGAGCCAAGCCGTCCAACGCGCCATTGTCTGGCAGCGCGATGGCCGCGAGTCGAGCGTCGCCATCCACGAGCTCGATGAGATCTCTCTGCTGCTCAACGGCAAGGCCGACGGCAGTGCCTTGCGCGACGCGCCGACCCAGGTACTCAGCGGTCTCGTCGGCGCGGCCTTGCATCCACAACCGCGCCGTGCGCTGGTGATCGGCCTGGGTACGGGATCGAGCGCCGGCTGGCTGGCAGCGGTCGATTCGGTCGAGCAGGTCGACGTGGTCGAGCTCGAGCCGGCGATTCTCGAAGTGGCACGCCGCTGCGCGCCAGTCAATCATGCCGTCTTGGAGCACCCCAAGGCTCGCCTGTGGATCGGCGACGGCCGCGAGCACCTGCTGACGACGGACGAACGCTATGACGTCATCTTCTCCGAACCCTCCAACCCGTATCGGGCCGGCATCGCCAGTCTCTTCACCGAGGAGCTCTATCATTCTGCCGCCGCTCGCCTCGGCGAAGGCGGCATCTTCTTACAGTGGCTACAGAGTTACCACGTCGACTCACAGGTTGTGCGAACGGTGCTGGCTACGATGGTCACCGCGTTCCCCCACGTCGAAAGCTGGCAGGTGCACCAGGGCGACATGCTGCTCGTCGCCAGCCGGAGCCCGATCGATCACGACCTGGGTCGGCTCCGGCGACGCCTCGCCAGAGAGCCGTTCGCCAGCGCTCTACAGCACACCCTCGGCGTGGCGGGCGCAGAAGGTCTCTACACCGCCTTCGTCGCCTCGGCAGATTTCGCCCGGGCGGTCCACAAGCAAGAGACAGGGCGGTTCAACACCGACGATCATCCGATCATCGAGTTCGGTTTTGCCCGTGGGCTCGGGCGCGACCTGGAGTTCGATCCCCAGCGCCTCGGCGCCTTGGCCGCGGCGCGGGGCGAGAACGTACCGGTCCTCACTGGCGGCTCCTTTGACTGGCGCCAGGTGCTCGAATTTCGTAGCGCCAGAAACGCCAAGTGGGGTCTGACGACATCCTACCCGGCGACCAGCGACCAGGACTTCGATCGCCGTATCAGTGCCCGCAACGCCTATGTTCTCGGTGATCTCGCTGCCGCACTCCATCGCTGGCGGCGGCAGAGCTCGGAAGCCGCTACACACATCGATCGCCTGATGCTGGCAGAAGCGTTGGCCCAAGCGGGTGATCCTGCCGCTCTGGACCAGGCTAGTGCTCTGGCAGAAAACCGGCGACTCGGCGAAGCCGCAGCTGTCCGCGCCCGAGCCGCGTTCACAGGAGGCGATGCCGGGGCTGCTCGGCAGCATCTCGTTGCGACTTTTCTCGCGGCACGCCAGGATCCCTGGATCCATCGGCCGACTTTGGAGCGGGCTCTGGCCCTGGCAGGCGACTTGGCCCGGCGCGACAAGAGCTCTGGCCCGGCCCTGTTTGACGCCTTGAGCAAGCCCTTCTCGGTCCGGTTGCTCGACGAAGCGCGTCTACGAACCCGGATCGATATAGCCCGAGTCGGCGATTTCGAAACGTTGTGTGCCTCGGCGTTGGCTCCGCTAGAGCCTCATGTCCCCTGGGAACAAGACATCTTGACCTTCCGTGCTCGCTGCTACGCCGCGATCGATCATCCACTACAGAAAACGGCCAACGACGATCTGGAGCAGTTCATTCGGCGGGCGCCCCCAGTGCTGGAAATCGGGCATTGACCAGAGCCTGCCGCCGTCAAAGCGCTGAGGTCTTGCCTTCGGAACCGTAACCCGGCCGCCGAATGCCCAGACGCTTGAGCTTACGAGTCAGTCCGACCCGGCTGATGTCCAGCTCGCGTGCTGCCGCGCTGACGTTCCAGCGTTGACGCTTCAGGGCCTGCAAGATGACACTGCGCTCGGCCGCCAGACGCGACTCCTGCAACGAGGACGATTGGAACAGAGGCTGGGCCACACCGCTCACGCTGGAAAGCAGCATCTGCGGCTGCACCACTCCGTTCGCCTCCGTCATGACAACGGCGCGCTCGATCTCGTTCTCGAGCTCACGCACGTTACCGTCCCAATCATATTGTTCGAGCTTTGCCATCGCGCCGGCCGAAATTCTCGGCATCGGCTTGCCATACTTCCGGGCCAGTTTGTCGAGGAAATAGGAGACCAGCAGCGGCACGTCTTCGCGCCGCTCCCGCAAGCTCGGCACCCGCAACGCGATGACCCTTAGGCGGTAGAAAAGATCGCGCCGAAACGCACGCTGGCGCACCTGATCCAGTAAATCGCGATTGGTCGCCGAAATGAGCCGAAAGTCGACCGGCGTCTGACGCAAGCCACCGACTGGGCGAACGGCCCTGCTGTCCAAGAAGAAGAGGAGCTTCGCTTGGTTGGCCAGACTCAGCTCACCGACTTCATCGAGGAAGAGCGTACCGCCCTCAGCAGCTCTCGCCAAGCCTTGGTGATTCTCCAGGGCGCCAGAAAAAGCGCCCTTGACGTGCCCGAACAGTTCGCTCTCGAAAAGCGGTTCAGGAATATTGGCCGCGCTCAGGGCAACGAACGGGCCAGATGATCGTGGACTTTGCTCATGGATGGCACGAGCTACCAGGTTCTTACCGACACCGGTTTCCCCTTCGATCAAGACCGAGGCATCACTCGCTCCAAGTGACTCGAGCTCACTGAACAGGCTCTTCATGACCGAGGAGCGACCAACGATCTCTATCGATCTCCCAGTATCCTCAGGGCCTGAGGAGAAACGCAAACCCTCCTCGGCCAATCTTGTTGGCATCGAGACTCTCCATTGACGTCAAATTCCAAAGATGTGCTGGCACCGATGCCGAGCGAAGAATCATCTCTCTCAAACTTCAAGATCGCCGAAAGGGCAGGTTTGTTTACCTCCAAGACGCTGCAGGACGGTGTGATCGGTTCAGAGCTGTCAACCTGACTTCGAAACTCGACCCGAAAGTTGGCGTCAACCCGAGGGCCCGATCGAGCACTGCCTTCGCACACAAAACCAGCCTCACCGGATGCGACCCGGCAAGTGATCGTCGGCTATCTGGTCTTCGGCCTAGCCGGGGATGACCCACTCTCTCCAGAGAGAAGCATCTATCTACGGGCTGCCGCTCTGCCGTTCTTCCGCAAGCGGACCGACGACTCTACTTCGCTGTACCACTTGATTTCGTAGTACGACTTGCAAAGTGCACGAGCCAGTCAAGGCCTGCAAGGCTTTCCACTACCACCGTTGTGAGTATATCTCCTCTTCGATTCTTCTGGCAAGTCCCTGCAAAAAGACTTTCCAATAAACCAATATAAAAGAGCACAAGCAAATTGTCTTTTTTCTCTTATCTGCTAATGGGGCCGCTAGTAAGCATAAAAGATTCCCTAAGATCGTACTCTTCAGCTGTAAGAATCCACCGACATTCGCCAACGAACGACGATTCACCTGGTCGCTGAACGATGTCGGCATTTCGACCCGCTCGATCGTCCGACTCCGAAGCCGTCTCAGGAGCTACCCACAACGCTTTCAGGTGGCGCGAGCTTGGCGCTAGTCGGCGGCACCGAAGGTCATAGCCCCTTCCTCGGCACCGCTGGCGTTGGCCCGGAAAGCGGCAAAGAGCTCGCGCCCGAGGCCAACGTGGGAGGCGGCAAGATCCACTGACGCGATGTCCCGACTCTGCCATTCGCTCGCCGGCATCAAGACCTCGAGTTTGCCGGCCTCGGCATCGAGCCGAATCACGTCACCCGTCCGCAAACGTGCCAAGGGTCCGTCGACCGCTGCCTCCGGGGTGACATGGATGGCAGCGTTGACCTTGCCGGAGGCGCCCGACAAGCGCCCGTCGGTCACCAGCGCGACGCGAAAGCCACGATCCTGCAGAACACCGAGGGGTGGCATCAGCTTGTGGAGCTCGGGCATGCCGTTGGCCCGTGGACCCTGGAAGCGGACGACGGCGACAAAATCGCGTTCCAGCTCGCCATTCTGGAAAGCCGCAGTGAGCTCTTCCTGGCGCTCGAAGACGATCGCGGGCGCCTCGATCTGGCGGTGCTCGGGCTTGACGGCGGAGATTTTGACGACCGCGCGCCCAAGGTTGCCTCCGGCCAGGCGTAGCCCGCCGGAGGATTGGAACGGCCGGGCCGCGGGGCGCACGATATCTTCGTCGCCGCTGTGCTCTGCGATCGGCTGACGCACGATCTGGCCATCCTCGATCTTGGCTTCGGTCCGGTAGGCATGCAGACCATGGCGGCCGGCAACCTCACCGGCTACCGTCTCGACGTCGGCGTGCACCAGGCCGGCATCGATCAACTCCCCGATCAAGTAGCCCAGGCCACCGGCTTGGTGGAAATGGTTCACGTCCGCCGGGCCGTTGGGGTACACGCGAGCGAGCAGGGGAACGACGGTCGACAGCTCGTCAAAATCCTGCCAATCGATCTGGACACCCGCTGCCCGGGCGATCGCCACCAGGTGGATGGTGTGGTTGGTCGAGCCGCCGGTCGCCAAGAGCCCGACGATCGCATTGACGATCGTCCGCTCGTCGACAATCTCAGCCAGCGATTTGGGTTCTTGTCCTGCCGCGGAGAGCTGCACCACCCGCTGGGCCGACTCGGTCGTCAGCGCGTTGCGTAGGGGCGTCCCAGGGTTGGGAAACGACGCTCCCGGCATGTGCAACCCCATGATCTCCATGAACATCTGGTTGCTGTTGGCGGTGCCATAGAACGTGCAGGTGCCTGGCGAGTGATAGGCCGCCGACTCGGCTTCGAGCAGCTCCCGCTTCGAGACCTTACCCTCGGCATAGAGCTGCCGGACCTTGGCCTTCTCCTTGTTCGGTAAACCCGAGGGCATCGGCCCGGCCGGCATGAAGATGACCGGCAAATGACCGAAAGCCAGGGCGCCGATCAACAACCCCGGGATGATCTTGTCGCACACCCCCAGGCAGATCGCACCGTCGAACATGTCGTGCGAGAGCGCCACGGCGGTCGACAGGGCGATGACGTCGCGACTCCACAACGACAGCTCCATGCCCGGCTCGCCCTGGGTCACACCGTCACACATCGCCGGCACCCCACCAGCCATCTGGGCAACCGCACCGACCTCACGCACCGCCAGCTTGATCCGCCGCGGGAAATCCACGAACGGCTGGTGCGCCGAGAGCATGTCGTTGTAAGCCGAGACGATGGCGATGTTGGGCTGATCCGTCGTCTTCAGGGCGGTCTTGTCCCCCAGCTCACAGGCCGCGAAGCCATGCGCCAGGTTGGAGCAGGCAAGCCGGCTGCGTTGCGCTCCGTTGGACTTGCGGATCGACGCTGCCCGTTGGATCTTTTCGAGGTAAGCTGCGCGCGACGCCGCGCTCCGGCGTCGAATTCGGTCGGTAACTTGCGAGACGGTCGTGTCGAGAGCGGCCATAATGCACTATCGTAGCCGACCTGGAATCCACCCAGTCCAAGAAGCCTCGAGAAGGGTCTCCGATCTTGAACCTACGTGACCTCTTGCAGAAGGCCCGGGTCTTGCCGGTGCTACAGATCCTCGACGCCGAGCAAGCGGTACCCCTGGCTCGCGCTCTGGCTGAGGGCGGCCTCAATGTTCTCGAGGTCACCCTACGCTCTGACGCGGCTCTCGAAGCGATCCGCCGAATCGACGCCGAAGTGTCTGAAGTGGTAGTGGGAGCCGGCACTGTCACGCGGCCGCAGGACTTCGACAACATCCGCCAGGCCGGCGCCCGCTTTGCCGTTAGCCCGGGCCTGACCCCCGAGCTCGCCGCCGCTGGGCGCGACGCCGATCTGCCGTTCCTGCCTGGCATCATGACGCCGTCGGAAGCCCTCGTGGCTCGCCAACGCGGCTTCGACACACTCAAACTATTCCCGGCCACCACGGCGGGAGGCATCGACCTGCTGCGATCGATCGGAGGACCGCTACCGGAGCTCGCCTTCTGCCCTACCGGCGGCCTGAACGCGGCAAGCTTTCGCGATTACCTGGCGCTGCCCAACGTTCTCTGCGTCGGCGGCTCCTGGGTGGCTCCCCGGAGCGCCGTCGAAGCGGCTGACTGGCCGACCATCACCCGCCTGGCTCGAGAAGCCTGTTCATGACCAAGAGAGATATTCCCTTCGATATGGTGGTGGTGGGAGCCACCGGCGACCTCGGTCGCCGCAAGCTCCTGCCAGCGCTCTATTTCCTGCACAAATATGGCGAGATCTCGCCTCAGGGCCGCATCTTCGCGGTCTCGCGGCGCGAGGGCGACCGCGACAGTTTTCTCGCCGAAGCCGACGCCAACGCCCAGCGTCATATCGACGCGTCCGCCCGGACAGCAAAGCACTGGAAATCGTTCGCCAAACGCCTCGATTACCTGTCGATGGATGCAACGGATGCGGACGACTATGCCGAGCTGAAGAGCCGGCTCGACCAGCAACCGGATCGAGTGCGAGTCTTCTACCTGGCCACCTCACCACGCCTCTACGGCCCGATCAGCCATGCCATCCACGCCGCCGGCTTGGTCACCAAGAACTCTCGTATCGTGCTCGAGAAACCTATCGGCACCGATCTCGAGTCAGCGACGGTGATCAACTCGAGCGTCGGCGAATGCTTCGAAGAGCAGCAGATCTTCCGCATCGACCACTACCTGGGCAAGGAAACTGTCCAAAACTTGATGGCGGTGCGCTTCGGCAACATCTTGTTCGAGCCCCTGTGGCGCACCGAGCGCATCGACCATGTCCAGATCACCGTTGCCGAGACGCTGGGCGTCGAAGGGCGCGGCGCCTACTACGACACCTCCGGCGCGCTGCGTGACATGATCCAGAACCATCTGCTGCAACTCCTCTGCCTGACCGCCATGGAGCCGCCGGCGCGCCTCCAGCAGGACGCCATCCGCGAAGAGAAGATCAAGGTGCTGCGGGCCCTGCGCCCTTTCTCCCTCGACGACGTGTCCAAGCGGATCGTCCGCGGCCAGTATCGCTCCGGTGCGATCGCACAGAATCCCGTCACCGGCTATCTCGACGAGCCCGACGTGCCGGAGGACTCCACGACCGAGACTTTTGTCGCCCTGAAGGCGGAGATCGACAACTGGCGCTGGGCCGGGGTGCCGTTCTACTTGCGGACCGGCAAGCGCATGGGGCACCGAGTGTCGGAGATCGTCATCCAGTTCAAGCAGGTGCCGCACCAGCTTTTCAAGAGCCGCGCCGGCGACATCCAGCCCAATCGTCTGGTGATTCGCTTGCAGCCCGACGAGTTCATCAAGCTCGGCTTGATGACCAAGGTGCCTGGCGCAGCCATGGTGCTCGAGCGCGCCGAGCTCAATCTCAACCTCGCCGCCCGCGGCGGGCACAAGTTTCAAGCCTACGAGCGGCTGTTGCTCGACGTCATTCAAGGGGTAACGACTCTCTTCATGCATCGCACCGAAGTCGAAGCCGCCTGGAAGTGGGTCGAGCCGATTCTCGACGGCTGGAAGCAGCTCGATAGTGCCCCGCGCTCCTATGGCGCTGGCACCTGGGGTCCACCCAAATCGGTCGCGCTGATCGAGCGTGATGGCCGCTCTTGGTATGAGCACATTGTCGACTCCGGCCGCTGAGCACCGTTTGGCCGACGCCCAGGCCCTGGCCGAGGCGTTGGCGGAACGCGTCGCAGACGATCTACGCCGTGCGGTGGAGCACCGCGGCACGGCCAGTCTGGTGGTCTCCGGCGGCTCGACGCCACAGCCCTTTTTCGAAGCCCTGAGCCGCCAAAGCCTGCCCTGGAGCGCTGTGCGAGTCACCCTGGCGGACGAACGCTGGGTACCGGCGGATCATCCGGATTCGAACGAACGCCTGGTGCGGGAGCATCTCCTGCAGGGCGCAGCCAGTGACGCGACTTTGGTCGGCCTGGTGACGCCAACGGAGACACCGGAAGAAGGCCGGGAAGCCTGCGAGACTCGACTCGAGGCTATCGAACGCCCCTACGACGTGGTCGTGCTCGGACTGGGGGAAGACGGTCACACGGCGTCCCTCTTCCCTGAGGCCGACCAGCTCGCTGCCGGGCTCGACCTCGAGACGACCCGGACTTGTTTGCCCGTCCACCCATCGGCGGCACCCCACGCCCGCATGAGCCTGACTCTCCCCGCCCTGCTCGACTGCCGACGCCTGGTCCTCCACATCACCGGCGAGCGCAAATGGCAGGTCTACC